>JBOGFE010000152.1:0-6953 GCA_050741935.1 Acidimicrobiia bacterium
GGGCCGGCGAGCCCAAGCGCCTGTTGTGGCTCGACACCACCAACCACATCGACCTCTACGACGAGCCCAAGTACGTCGAGCCGGCCGTCGCCGCCGTCGCCGCCTGGTTCGACGAGCACCTCTAGGAGCCGGTGATGGCCGCGGTCAGGTCTTCGATGCGGCGAAGATGCTGCCCACCGACGCGTCGATGGCGGCGTCGAACTCCTCATCGCTCTGCTGGGCGGTCAGGCCTTCGGTGAGAGCCCGGGAGAAGCTGGCGACGACACCGGGGTTGCGGCTGAGGCGGGCGTTCGCCTCCTCGCGGCTGTAGCCACCCGAGAGGGCGACGACCCGGAGAACCTTGGGGTGCTCCACCAGCTCGGTGTAGAAGCCGTCGATCTCCGGCGGGGTGAGCTTGAACATCACCTGCTGACCGTCGGGCACCTGATCGAGCCCCGAGAGCAGCGCCGCCTTGAGGAGCTGCTCGGCCTCGGCCTTGGTGGGGCTGTGGATGTCGATCTCCGGCTCGAGGATGGGAACCAGCCCGTGGCGCAGGACCTGGGCACCGACGTCGAACTGCTGCGCGGCGATGGCCGCGATGCCCGCCGGCGCGGCGCTCTTGATGACCGACCGCTCCTTGGTCCCGAACATGTTGCGGGCCACACCCCGCTTCAACAGCTCGTCGAGGCCCGGCATCGGCTTCATGAGCTGGACGCCGTCCGCTTCGCCTTCGATGCCCTTGTCGATCTTCAGGAAGGGAACGACGTTCTTCTTGGCCCAGAGGAAGTCGCCGGTGTCGAGGCCGTCGATCTGGCGGTCCATCGTCTTCTCGAAGAGGATGGCGCCGAGGATCCGGTCCCCGTTGAAGCTCGGGCTCTTGATGATCCGGGTCCGCATGTCGTGGATCCGGTCGAACATCTCCGCGTCGCCGGAGTAGTCGTCCTCGGAAATGCCGTAGAGCTTGAGGGCTTTGGGTGTGCTGCCGCCGCTCTGGTCGAGGGCGGCGATGAACCCGGCCCCGTCACGCATCTTCTCAAGCTGCTCCTCGTTCATGGGCACAGGATAGCCCTGGCCAGAGGCCGGGATTCCCGGGCTCCGCCGTTATGATCGGAGGTCGGCGCCTCGCGCGCCGCGGCTTGCCACGCAACGACGCCTGCTCTGCCGAGACCGAGGTGACCATGGGCTCAGAAACCATCCCCTCCACCCGGGGCCGCGAGCCGCTCGACCGAGTGGTCATCCGCTTCGCCGGCGACTCCGGCGACGGGATGCAGCTGACCGGGGACCGATTCACGGAGGTATCCGCCGCCTTCGGCAACGACCTCGCCACCCTCCCCGACTACCCGGCCGAGATCCGGGCGCCGGCGGGCACCGTGGCCGGCGTCTCCGCCTTCCAGGTCCACATCTCCGACCACGACATCGTCACGCCCGGGGACACCCCCAACGTGCTCATCGCCATGAACCCGGCCGCCCTCAAGGCGACGCTGCGGGACCTGCTGCCGGGCGCCACCATCATCGTCAACGTCGACACCTTCGAGGCCCGCAACCTGGAGAAGGCGGGCTACGCCAGCAACCCCCTGGAGGACGGCACCCTCGACGGGTTCACGGTCTACGAGGTCCCCATGACCTCGCTCACCCTGGAGGCGGCCAAGGAGACCGGAGCCAAGCCCCGCGACGCCGAGCGCTCCAAGAACTTCTTCGCCCTCGGGCTCATCTCATGGATGTACTCCCGGCCCGTGGAGCCCGTCATCGTCTGGATCGAGCAGCGCTTCGCCGGGAAGCCGATCGTGCGGGATGCCAACGTGGCCGCCTTCAAGGCCGGCTTCAACTTCGGGGAGACGGCCGAACTGTTCGAGGTGGCCTTCGAGATCGCCCCGGCCCTGCTGCCCAAGGGCCGTTACCGGAACATCACCGGCAACACCGCCCTGGCCTACGGGCTGCTGGCCGCCAGCCAGCGGGCGGGCCTGCCCATGTTCCTGGGCTCCTACCCCATCACCCCCGCCTCCGACATCCTCCACGAGCTGTCCAAGTACAAGTCCTTCGGGGTCCGCACCATGCAGGCAGAGGACGAGATCGGCGGCATCGGCGCCGCGCTGGGGGCGGCCTTCGCCGGCCAGCTCGGGGTCACCACCACCTCCGGCCCGGGCATCGACCTGAAGTCGGAGACCATCGGCCTCGGGCTCAGTCTCGAGTTGCCCCTGGTCATCGTCGACATCCAGCGCGGCGGCCCCTCCACCGGCCTGCCCACCAAGACCGAGCAGGCCGACCTCCTGCACGTGATGTACGGCCGGCACGGCGAGGCTCCGGTACCCATCGTGGCCGCCTACTCCCCCAGCAACTGCTTCAACGCCGCCATCGAGGCGGTCCGCATCGCGCTGAAGTACCGCACCCCGGTGTTCCTCCTCTCCGACGGGTACCTGGCCAACGGGGCCGAGCCCTGGCTCCTTCCCGACCTGTCCCAGCTGCCCGAGATCGCCGTCCCCTTCGCCACCGAGCCCAACCACGACGGGGAGTTCTGGCCTTTCCTGCGGGACCCGGCGACCCTGGCCCGGCCCTGGGCCGTCCCCGGCACTCCCGGCCTGATGCACCGCATCGGTGGCCTGGAGAAGGAGGACGGCACCGGCAACATCTCCTACGACCCCGAGAACCACGAGCGGATGTGTCGTCTGCGGGCCGCCAAGGTGGCGGGGATCGCCGACGACATCCCCGAGGTGGAGGTCGATGACCAGGACGGCGCCCGCCTCCTGGTCCTGGGCTGGGGCTCGACCTGGGGCTCCATCCAGGCCGGCGTGCGCCGGGTGCGGGTCCGGGGCCGGAAGGTGGCCCGGGCCCATCTGGTCCACCTCAACCCGTTCCCGAAGAACCTGGGTGAGGTGCTCTCCCGCTACGAGCGGGTGCTCGTGCCCGAGATGAACCTCGGGCAGCTGTCGCGCCTGATCAGGGCGGAGTTCCTGGTCGACGCGATCAGCATGGGCAAGGTCAAGGGGGTGCCCTTCAGGGCGGCCGAGATCGAAGCCAAGATCATGGAGCTGGTGGACTGATGAGCGAGACGACTCCCATCACCGGGAACGGGACGGCCGCCAACGGGCACGGCAACGGCGCCGGCAACGGGCACGCCGCCGGCGAGCCGGTGGCGCTGACCAGGAAGGACTTCCAGTCGGACCAGGAGGTCCGCTGGTGCCCGGGCTGTGGCGACTACTCGGTCCTGGCCGCCGTCCAGTTCCTCCTGCCCGAGCTCGACGTGCCGCCGGAGAACCTCGTCTTCGTCTCCGGCATCGGCTGCTCGTCGCGCTTTCCGTACTACATGAACACCTACGGCCTGCACTCCATCCACGGGCGGGCGCCGGCCATCGCCACCGGCATCGCCGTGGCCCGGCCCGATCTCGACGTCTGGGTCATCACCGGCGACGGCGACGGGCTCTCCATCGGCGGCAACCACCTCATCCACACCCTCCGGCGCAACGTCGACCTGACCATCGTGCTGTTCAACAACCAGATCTACGGGCTGACCAAGGGCCAGTACTCGCCCACCAGCGAGGTCGGCAAGGTGACCAAGTCGACCCCCTTCGGGTCGATCGACCACCCCTTCAACCCTGTCTCGCTGGCCATCGGGTCGGAGGCCACCTTCGTGGCCCGCACCCACGACATGGACCGCAAGCACATGCAGGAGATCTTCCGCCGGGCCCAGGCCCACCACGGGAGCGCCTTCGTCGAGGTCTACCAGAACTGCAACGTGTTCAACGACGGCGCCTTCGAGGCCATCACGGCCCGCGACGCCCGGGCCGAGATGCTCATCGACCTGCACCACGGCCAACCCATCCGCTTCGGGCGCGAGAACGAGCGGGGCGTGATCATGAACGCCGACGGGGAGACCGAGATCGTGGAGGTGGCCGCGGTGGGTGAGGACCGGCTCCTGGTCCATGACGAGGCCCGCCCCGACCCCTCCCTCGCCTTCTGCCTCTCCCGGCTGGCCGACGCCCCGAATCAGCCTACGCCCGTCGGCGTGTTCCGGGCCGTGGCCCGTCCGGTATACGGCGACGCCATGAACCGCCAGATCGCCGACGCCCAGGAACGGGAGGGCCACGGCGACCTGGAAGCGCTGCTCAACTCGGGTTCGACCTGGGAGGTCTGACCGGCGCCCGAAGTGTGCTGGGTAGCCGGCAGGGGAAGTATGTCCCGCATTGGGACTACAAGATACTGACGAGTACCATTTATCCGTGATGCCCGTTTTGTCGCGCCGCTGGGGGCGCCGCCGAGGCCCCATCCTGGCTATGGCGGTGCTCACCATGCTCGCCGTCGCCGCGCCGGTGCTGCCGGTGGGCGCGCTCGACGGCGCCGCTGACGAGGTCGCCACCGCCGACGCCGGTACCGCCGGGACGGCCATCGCCACCCAGGACGGCTGGTGGAACCGCCTCCAGGGTCCCCAGGAGGGTGAGCCGGAAGGCAACCCGATCCGCACCGTCGCCCCGCCCCTGCCGCCCCCGCCCACGGTGCCGGCCGACGCCATCGCCGTGGGCACCTCCGGCGGCCAGCCGGCCATGGTGGCGGCGGTGGGAATCGGCGTGACGCTTCCTCCGGGCGGCCTTGTCGAGTCGCTCAAGCTCATCCTCAAGGAGTCGGCGAGCGGCCAGGTCAACGCCGCCGAGGCCAAGGTGGTGGCCTGCCCGGCCACCATCGCCTGGGGGCCGGGGAAGAACGGAGCCTGGCGGGATCGCCCCCAGGCCGACTGCGGCCTGTTCACGACCGAGGGGGTCCGGGGCGACGAAGGCACCTGGACCTTCGATCTCACCGGGCTGGGCGCCCAGTGGACCGACGCCTTCGCCCCGCTGGCTCAGAACGGTGTCGTCCTCGGCCTCGAAGTCCCCCCCTCTCCGGCCCCGATGCAGCTGTCGTGGAGCGACTACGACACCGGCAACGTGGTGGTGGAGATGGTGGCCGGCGTCTCGGGGTCGGCGACGGAGTCGGGCGCACCGTACGAGACCCTCCCGGACGGGTCCTTCGTGCCGCCCAGCTACGCCGAGTCGAGCGCGCCCTTCTTCGAGGTTCCCTACGCCGCCCCCGAGCTGGCCGTCGCCGCCGGTGGCTTCTCTTCCGACCCGCTCGCCTTCTCCACCGGCCAGCCCACCTTCACCAGCTACGCGCCGGCCGCGCCCGAAGTTCCCGCCCCCGAGGCGACCACCGAGCTGGTGGCCGCCCCTCAGACCCCGCCCCCTGCCACCGGCACCCTCCAGGCCCAGCCGGCCGTCGGCCTCTGGGAGGAGATCCCGGCCCCCACCGTCCTGCTGGTGCCGATCGCCATCGGCCTGGCTCTCCTCGTCGGCCTCATCCTCGGCCCTGGTGGCCGCCCGCTCCCGACCTGGCCTCGCGCCGGTGGACTTTCCCGAGCTCTCGCCCGCCGACCCGGCGGCGACGGCGTCGTCTGATCCGCACACAGGAGTGTGAACATGAAGCGTCCCGTTTGCAGCGCCGCCCTACTCCTGGCCCTGCTCGTCGCGGCCGCCTGTGGCCAGAAGGGCGAGACCAAGGACACCACTGCCGCTCCGGCCCCGAGCGAGCAGAACTACACCGGCGGTGGGGAGACCACCACCGACCCCGGGACGGGCGCCACCACCGATTCCGGGGCCGCGGCGACTGACTCCGGTGCCGCCGCCGGCCAGTCCTCGCCGGCCTCGCCGGGCTCCCCGGGCACCCCGGCGGCCTCGTCAGGCTCGTCGACGGGCAAGCCCACCACGGCCGCCACCCAGGCCCCGGCCCGCTCGGGCCAGGCCCAACCCGGCCAGGCGGCATCGGACACCCCGTCGAATCCGCAACCCGGCGAGCCGGTCCCGGACAACCCCGCCCCCGGCGGCGGCGGCCAGCCCGTCGCTCCCCCGCCCAACGCCAACGTGGACCGGACGGGCGTGTCCGACAAGGTCATCAAGATCGGCATCCACGCTCCCGTGACCGGCGCCGCGCCCTTCCCCCAGAACGCCTTCGACAAGGGCAAGGACGTCTACTGGAAGCACGTGGCCGAGAAGGGCGGGGTCTTCGGCCGCAACGTCGAGATCATCTTCCGCGACGACCAGTTCAACCCCTCCCGGGCCGTCCAGGTGTGCCGGGAGATGGTCGAGCAGGAGAAGGTGTTCGCCCTCATCGGCGCGGCCGGCTCCGAGCAGATCACCGCCTGCGCCCGCTACGCCGCCTCGGCCGGGGTGCCCTTCCTCTCCGGTGGGGTCAACGAGGAGGGCCTGGCCGGCCTCAACACGTACTTCGCCGTCTCCCAGACGTACTCCCAGCAGGCGCCGCTCCTGGCCCAGCTGGCCAAGAACAAGATCGGCAAGAGCAAGATCGCCATCGTCATCAACAACACGCCGGCGCTCAACGAGACCCAGAAGTCGATGACGGCCGCCGCCGAGGCCGCCGGCCTGGACGTCGTGCGCAACAGCCGGATCGGGAAGAACGCCTCTGACTCCGAGCTGCTCTCCGAGGCCAACGAGCTGCGTACCTCGGGGGCCGAGATCGTGAACATCCTCACCTCGCCGGTCAACTTCATCAAGCTGGCCACGAACGCCCAGGCCCAGGCCTACAACCCCATCTACATCGGTCCGGGCGTCACCAACGGCCTCAACATCGTGGCCGAGGCCGGCTGCCCGGCCATCGGGGCGGCCAAGTTCCTCTCGCCCTTCCCCCAGCTCGACGCCATCGACAAGCTCGACCCCGACTACAAGCCCGCCTACGCCAAGTACGCCGGCGGCGAGGCCGACGACATCGGGCTGGCCGAATGGGGCCTGAACAAGGTGCTCCACCGGATGCTGGAAGCCACCGGCCAGGACCTGTCCCGCGAGAGCTTCCTGTCCACCCTCACCTCGGGCAAGGAGTTCAACTCCAACGTGTACCCGAGCGTGAGCTACACGGGGAGCATCCGCTTCGGGGCCAAGACCATGCACCTGCTCGAGGCTGACTGCTCCGCCCGCAAGTACAAGACACTCGCCACCTTC
>JBOGFE010000153.1:0-7663 GCA_050741935.1 Acidimicrobiia bacterium
CACGGCCACGGCGGCCCCGGCCGGGGCGGCCCCGGAAACCTCGAGGCGGCCGCCGGCGCGCTCGGCCTGACCGTCGACGAGCTCCGCACCGCCCTCGAGGGTGGCCAGAACCTGGCCGAGGTGGCCCAGAGCAAGGGTGTCGACGTCGAGGCCGTCGTCTCCGCCCTCGTGGCCGACAAGCAGGCCCACATCGCCGATGAGGTCGCCTCGGGTGAGATCACCCAGGCCCAGGCGGACGAGAAGCTCGCCTCCCTGACCGAGCGCACCCGGGCCATCGTCAACGGCGACGCTCCCCCGGGCGGCCGTGGCCACCACGGGCCCGGCGGCCCCGGCGGCCCCCCGCCGGCCGGCGACGACGCCCCGGCGGAGGAGTCCACCAACGCCTGACCTCTCCCGATTCGCCCCCAACCAGCCTGCGGGCCGCCGATCCCCCTCCGGCGGCCCGCCGGCGCGTCATCGCTCCGGCCTGCTGGACCGTTCAGCCGTTTTGTTCCCTTGACCAGGACCGATGACCCCGGCAGCGAAGTCTTCCCCGTGCCTCTCCCCCGACGGCTCGCGCGCGTCTGTGTGCTGGTGACCCTCGTCGCCGTCAGCTGCACCGGCACGCCCCACCGCCAGGTGGCCACCACCGGCGACGCGCCTGCCCCTCCCGGTGCCGCGAGCGACCTTCCCGAGGCGTCTCTCCCCCACGCCCGGTCACCACAACGACGACGCCGGTAGTGCCGCCGACGTCGGCGATGACAGACCCGGCGGGGCCGGCGCCGTCAACCGAGCCGGTGGAACCGACCACGTCGAGCACGACCAGATCCACGACGACGACCACCATCACGGCCGCAACGACCACCACGACGCTCCCCCCGCCGTCAACCGTCGAGCGGAAGCATCTGGTGTTCGCCGACGCTGCCGCCGAGGAGGGCCTCGGCTGGTCGTACCGGCTGATGCTGCTCGATCTCGAGTCGGGCGACGTGTCGGAGGTGGCCCGGGATGTCAGCTTCGACCCGAGTCCCGATGCGACGGGCCGGCGTATCGCCTACCGGGACTTCCACAACCGCATCTGGGTGCACGACCTCGTCACCGGCGACAAGGAGATGCTCACCCCCGACAGCGAGGGCGGCGCCCAGCCGGTGTTCTCGCCTGATGGCTCGCACGTCGCCTATATCGGTGGCCGGAGCCTCAGCGTCATGGCGGCCGACGGAACGGACCGCAAAGCCCTGGCCACCCTCGGGCCGTACAACCCTCGCCCCTCCTGGTCGCCGGACAGCCGGCGGATCGCCTTTCATTCCGATCTGGCGGGCGGCACCCGGATCTTCACGATCAACGCCGATGGGACCGAGCTGCGCGAGGTGTTCGCCGGGGGCGAGCACCCGGTCTGGTCACCGGACGGCGGCTCGATCGCCTTTCTCGGCGGAGACTCCCGTATCTGGATCGCGCCAGCGGCTGGTGGCGGGGCGTACCCGCTGACTTCGCAGGGGGCAGTCGCCTCGCGCTTGTCTTGGAGCCCTGACAGCCGATCGATCGCCGCATTCGTGGCGGACCCCGAGATACGGAAGTGGGTTCTCCACACGTTCGAGGTGCACGAAGGCACCAACCGCCGGGAGGGCCCGCCTGACGGCGATGCCGCTTCCACGTCCGGAACGCCCGTCTGGTCTCCGGATGGCGCCTCCATCGTCTACCAAGGCTCGTGCGGCACTACCGAGTTGAACAACCTCTGCCTCGTCGATCGCACCACCGGCCAGCTCCGCCTGATCGACCACTACGCCGCCGGCGGCACACCCCTCTTCGTGCCGTGACCGGCGCCGATCCTGCGGTCATCGCGGTGATCAAGGAGACGGTGGCGCCAGCCCTCGACCGGCTGTTGCGGGACTGCATCGGCGGGCGCGGCCTGGGCACTGATCACGGCAGACCCCTGATCTGGGAGCATGTCGCCGTGGACCGGGAGGCGGTGGCCCGCTGGGTGGCGGCATACGAGCAGGCCTGGCGGACCCCGGGGACGGATCAGCTCGCCGACCTGTTCTCACCCGACGTGTCCTACCTGCCGTCGCCGTGGGCCGAGCCCCTGGACGGACTCGACGCACTGGCGCCCTTCTGGGAGAAGGGGCGGGACGGGCCCGACGAGCCCTTCACCCTCGCCAGCGAGATCGTGGCCGTCGAGGGGAGCACCGCCGTGGTGCGGGTCTCGGTCGACTACCTCGGTGGTGCCGACACCTCCCGCTGGCGGGATCTCTGGGTCCTCGGGTTCGCCCCGGACGGGCGCTGCGCCTCCTTCGAGGAGTGGCCGTTCGCCCCCGGCCAGCCGGACGGCCACGAGGACGAACGGTGAGCGTTCTGTCGAAGGGCATCGTGACCACCGTGGTGGTGGCCTGGGCGGTGTTCCTTCCCGGCTGCGGCGACGACGGCACGACGGCTGCTCCCGAGACGACCACCACCACCGAGGCCGAGCCGGTGACCACCGTGACCGACTCGACGTCCTCCACGCCGGAGGAGTCCGGACCGGTCTCGATCGTCGCCGTGCAGCAGGACCGGATCGTCGAGCTCTCCGGCGGCGACGGGAGCGTGCTCCGGACCCTGGTCGAGCTACCGGGTGAGAAGGGGACGACGACCTGGGTCGAGGCCGACCGGGACCACGACCGCATCTTCTTCGGGCAGGCCCAGGACTGCGGCGACAGGATCTTCATGACGCCCGTGACCGGAGGCAGGCCCGTCGCCGTTGCTCCCGGTGGCCATGTCACGGTCAGCCCCGACGGCTCCAGGATCGCGTTCTCCCGCGTCGAGGACGGCTGCGCGCCCGCCGCCCTGGTGGTGCGGGACCTGGCCACCGGCGCGGAGCGGATCTGGCGGACCGGGGGCGAGGTGATCTCGGTGGAGTGGGCCCCGGACGGGCGCCGCCTGGCCTACACCGTCTTCGACGGCGAAGCAGACACGATGCACCTCCTCGACACCGGGGTGGCCGGCGACCGCCTCGACGCGCCGGTCCTCCACCGCGGCCGCCTCCACGACGCCGCCCTCACGGAGCAGGGTTGGGTGCTCGCCGTCATCGAACGCTGCGACATCGGGGCGGACCCCGACTGCGCACCGGCACTGCGCACGGTCAACGGCGACACGGGCGAGGTGCTGGAGGACTTCCCACCGGTGCCACGACTGTCGGCCGTCGACCTGGACGCCGGTGGGGTGGCGCCCCTGCTGCTCTTCACCGAGGTGCTCGGCCCTCAGAGCGAACAGACCGTCCTCGGCCGCTTCCAGGCCGAGCGGCCTCGGCGCCTGGCGGTGGCCATCGCCGGCGACTGGTAACTAGGAGGCGACGGGCCGCCGGCGCCGGTATCGGGACAGGCGCCGGACCGGGCTGCGGCGGGAAGACGCCGCCCCGGTGGCGATGGCGGCGATGCGGTCGAAGTGCTCGTCGATCCGGTGCTGCAGGCCGGGCAGGAGGCCGGCCGGGGCCGGCCGGGCCAGGGCCAGGTCGAGGGCGGCGCCGAGGCCGTCGAGGTCGTGGACGACCCGGTCGCCCAGGCCGGCGAGGTCGCCGAAGCCGTCGAGCTTGGACTCGCCTGCCAGGTTCAGCAGCACGAAGGGACAGCCGTAGACCAGGGCCGTGATGGCCCCGTGCAGCGAGCTGCCGACGAACAGCGAGCCGCCGGCGATCGCGGCCGCCAGGTCCTCCACCCCGGCGCCCGGGGCCAGGCCGAACACGGGCCGGGGCGCCCCCGCTCCCGCCCCCGGCGAGGACGACAGCCCGGGCACCACGGCCGCGGCAAACAGGGCGTCGCCCCGGCACCGGCCGGTCTCGATGACAACGGGCTGGAGCGCCTCGGCGTCCGCCGCCCGCTGGTCGAGCCATTCCCCCAGCAGCCGGGCCAGCCGGGGGGCATGGGGCACGATCAGGTCGCAGCCCTGGATGACGAGGGCGGGGCCGGGCGGGTACATCCCCCGGGCCCGGAACCCGTCCAGCCGGGCCGCCAACGCCGGCGCCCCCAGCACCCGGTCCAGCAGCAACGCGGAGTCGGGCACGATCTCGATGGGCCGCTCCACCCCGGCCCGGCGGAGACGCTCCTTCGAGTAGCGGTCCCGGACGGCCACGTGGCGCCGGCCGGCCAGGGCCGCCCGCAGGCGCGCCGCCTCCTCACCGCCGGGCTCGGCCTCGACGGAGACCCCTACCGCGTGCCACACGACGGGGCAGCGCCGTTCCCGCGCCGGGGAGCCCAGCGCCTCCACGAAGAACCGGCTCGGCGCCATCCGGGCCAGCTCCTCGGCCGGGGCGCCGTAGACCGGGGCCAGCAGGGGGTCGTTCAGGTGGATGATCTCCCCGCCGCCGATGACCACCGTGTCGTAGGCCCGGGCCAGCTCGGCGGCCCGGGCCGGCGACCAGGCCCCGAGCGGCGCCACCGGCCCGTTGTCGAGGGGGGTGGGATGCAGCCGGCCGTAGGGGGCGTAGACGTCGACGGTCACGCCGGGGAGGCGACGCCGCAGCTCGGGGATCGCCACCCGGGGGAAGAGGTGGTCGCCGTAGTTGTCGACATCGAACGTCCCCCACAGGGCGAGCCGTGGCGGAGCCATTCCGCTGGGTACTACTCCCCACCCGGAGGTCAAGTCCAAACGACGCGTGCCGTGGTCAGCATGGAGACGACGGCGGCCACCACCAGCAGGACGAGGGCGCCGGCGGCGAACCACTCGGCGATGTCCCGGTCGGCCGGGGCGACCGTGACGTCGGCGTCGATCTCGGAGTACACCTGACGGAGCTCGGCCGGCGAGGCGGCGTCGAAGAACTGCCCGCCGGTGCCTTCGGCGATGGCCCGCAGGGCGGTGTCGTCGACGGGCACGTCCACCGTCTGGCCCTGGCTGACGACGCTGGCGTCGTCGGTGCCGAAGGCGATGGTGGACACCGGAACCCCGGCCGCGGCGGCGGCGTCGATGGCTTCGCGGTCGGGCCGCCCGGTGGTGGTGACCCCGTCGGAGAGGAGCACGATGTGCGCCGCCGGGGCCTTGTCCTCGCCGGCGTCCGAACCGGCGTCGGCGGCCGCCTCCCGAACCTCGGCGGGCAGCGCCGAGAGGGAGGTGAAGATGGCCTCCCCCAGGGCGGTCCCGGGACTGAGCTCGAGGGTGTCGAGGGCGTTCTGGACGGCCTGGTGGTCGGTGGTGGGGGCGACCACCACGGTGGGGGCGGAGTTGGCCGTCACCAGGCCGACGTGGAAGGTGGAGGGCAGGTCGCCGATGAAGGCCCGGGCGGCGGTGACGGCGGCCGTGATCCGGTCGGGTTCGACGTCGGTGGCGCCCATGGAGTCGGAGGCGTCGATGGCCACGATGACGGTGGCCTGCTCGCGCTCCACCTCGCCGGGGATGGTGGGCTGGGCCGCGCCCACGGTGGCGAGCACGAGCCCGGCGGCGAACACGGCGGCGATCAGGTGGCGCCACCATCCCGGCCGGCGGGGCACGAGCAGGGGGAGGAGCGCCGGCGAGGCGAAGCGGGCGACGTCCCGGCGCCGGAGTCGCTGGACGGCCACGTAGCCGACCAGGCAGCCGGCGGCCAGCACCAGGAGCCACAGGCGTTGGGGGGCGGCGAAGCTCATGTCAGATCAGCCTTCCGTTCCAGGCCAGGCCGAGGCCGAAGGCGCCGACCAGGGCGAAGGCGCCGGCGGCCAGGAGCCCGCCGCTGGCGTCGCGGGTGGTCGTCTCGTAGCCGACCCGGGTGCCGATGTCCTCGTAGACGCTGCGCAGCTCGTCGGCGGTCACGGCCTCGAAGAACCGACCCGAGGTCAGCTCGGCCACCTGGGCCATGGCGTCGGGGTCGGCGGGAACGGGGATGACCTCGCCCTGGACGACCACGGTGCCCGTGTCGGTGCCGAAGGCGATGGTGCTCACCGGGATTCCCCGCTCGGCGGCCTGCTG
Source organism: Acidimicrobiia bacterium (assembly GCA_050741935.1). GTDB lineage: Bacteria > Actinomycetota > Acidimicrobiia > IMCC26256 > BP-133 > CAWBJP01. Next base: position 5,881 of record JBOGFE010000153.1, read on the forward strand.
GGCGGCGGCGGCCACCGGGCTGCCGACGGTGGTGACGCCGTCGGACAGGAGCACCACGGCCGACCCCTTGGTGTTCTCCTCGGCGGTGAGCCCGGCCGCGTCCTGGGCGGCGGTGAGGGCGTCGAGGGCGGCGAAGAGGGCGTCGCCGGCGGCCGTCCCCGGGCCCACGGTCAACTGGTCGAGGCCGGTGAGGACGGCGTCGTGGTCGACGGTGGGCGAGGCGACGACGTGGGGGGAGCGGTCGAAGGAGATGAGGCCGACCCGGACCTGGTCGGGCAGGTCGGTCACGAACGTCTTGGCGGCCGAGATGGCGGCCTGGTAGCGGGACGGGGACACGTCGACGGCCTCCATGGACGCCGACATGTCCAGCACCATCATGACGGTGGCCGCCTCCTTGGGTACCCGCACCTGGCGGGTGGGACCGGCCAGGCCCACGATGAGGGCCACCATGGCCAGGGCGGTCAGAGCGGCGGGAAGGTGGCGGCGCCAGCCGGGCCGGCGAGGGGCGACCGACCGCAGCAGGGCGAGGTTGGAGAACCGGACGGCCCGGTGACGGCGGCGCCGGCCGAGCCAGAGGTAGAGAGCGGCCAGCCCGGCCACCACCAGCAGCAGCCACAGGCGGGAGGGAGTGACCAGGCTCATCGCCGACGCCTCCTCGCCACCACGAAGTGGACGATGTCCATCATCCAGTCCCGGTCGGTGGAGAGCACGAGGTGAGCGGCGCCGGCGCTGCGCACGGCCCGGGCCTTGGCCTCGGCCTGCTCGGCGGCGGCGGCGGCGAAGCGCTCCCGGAGCTTGCGGTCGGAGGTGTGCACCTCGAGGCGCTCACCGGTCTCGGGGTCGACCAGCATGACCAACCCGACAGGGGGCAGATCGCTCTCCCGGGGATCACGTACGTCGACCACCACCACGGCGTGGCGCAGGCCCAGGGCCCGGAGCTCCCGGGGCCAGGGGCTGTCGTCGAGCAGGTCGGAGATGAGGACGATCAGGCCCCGCCGGCGGGCCGTGAGCCGCACCCGGCGCAGCGCCTCGGCCAGCGTGACCACACTGTGCCCATGGCTCTTCGCCTGGCGGCTCATCGCGGGGTCGGCGGGGGCCCCTGCCCCGCCTCCCTCACCAGAACGAGGTCGCATCTCCAGGCGGTGGAGCAGGGCCAGCGCCGCCTCCCGGCCGGGCCGGGGCGGCACCACGCCGGCGCCCGCCGGCCCGAAGAAGGAGCCGGCGATGCGGTTGCCCTGGCGGGCGGTGAGGAAGGCGAAGGCGGCCGCCGCGGCCAGGGCCAGGTCCCGCTTCTCGCACGCCGCGGTGCCGAAGTCCAGGCTGGCGGTGTTGTCCACCACCAGCCACGTCTCCAGCTCCCGGTCGGCGATGGTGGTCCGGACGTGGGGGGAGCCGAGGCGGGCGGTCAGGTTCCAGTCCATCCGGCGCACGTCGTCGCCATGGGTGTAGGGCCGGCCGTCGGCGGGCTCGCTCCCGCCGGCGGGTACGAGCCCGAGGTGGTCGCCGTGGAGGAGGCCGTCGAGCTTGTGGGTGATGAGCAGCTCGAGCTGGCGCAGCCGGCTCTGCGTATGGCTCTTCACCTGGCGGCTCATCGCTGTGGGGCTGGGGGCCCCAACCCCAGCCACCCCACCCGAGCGCCGGGCCCATACGACGGTCATGACGCGGCCAGACCGGCGTCCTGGCTGGGGGCCAGCCGGGGGGCGGGGATGGTGCGCAGGACCCGCTCGACGACCTCGTCGGCGCCGACCCCGTCGGCCAGGGCCTCGTAGGACAGGAACACCCG
>JBOGFE010000154.1:0-5792 GCA_050741935.1 Acidimicrobiia bacterium
GTGCTGCGCTCCATCGAGGAGGGCGTGGACGCCCGGCCGGTGGCGCCGCCGGTCTCCTGGCGCCGGCGCCTGGTGGTGGGTGGGGGGATCGTGGCCTTCGCCGCCGTCGCCGCCGGTCTCCTGGCCGGCGCCCTCGGCCAGCGCCTCCCGGGAGGGAGTGTCACCGGCAACGCCCAGTCCGACCGGGGGGAGGCCCTCGAGGAGCAGGTCCGCCGCCACCCCGACAACGCCGCCGCCCGCATGGCCTACGCCCGCCACCTGCTCGACACCGGCGAGGTGGCCGACGCCGTGGTCGAGTTCGACACCGCCGCCCGGCTCGAGCCGGGCAACGCCGAGGCCCGGGCCTACGCCGGCTGGCTGGTGTTCCTGGCCGCCCGCTCCCAGACCGGCGACGCCGAGGGGTCCGGGACCCCGTCGGGCGACAATGGCGACTCCCGGAACACGGCGGACCGGCTCATCACCGCCTCCCTCACCCGCCTCGACCAGGCGGTGGCGGCCGACCCCGACTACCCCGACGCCCACTTCTTCCGGGGCATGGTCCTGTTCCGGGGGAAGAACGACGCCGCCGGCGCCGTCCCCGAGTTCGAGCGCTACCTGGAACTCGTCCCCGCCGGGCCCCAGAGTGACCAGGTCCGCCAGCTCCTCGACGCCGCCCGGGCCCAGGCCGGCGCTCGGTAGCCGCAGCCGCCCGGTCGGTCGGGTCAGGAAGGCTCCCTCGTCGGACAACCCCACGTCCTCCTCGGGACCTTCCTGCCCCTCCCTCCCTCGCTGCGCCACCCATTCCTGGCATGTCGTTTGCGCCGAACGGGCCAAACCGCGTGCCAAGAACGCCGGCGTGATCACCTCGGCCGTCTCCACCTCCCAGTGGTCGGTGACCAGGATGTGGTCGATGCCGGGGCCGCCGGTCCCGCCCCGGAAGGCGTGCGCGGTGCCGCCGGCGGGGCCCGTCAGCGCCGGTCGGAGGCCGGCGTCGCGGAACACCGAGAACACCCCCTCGTCGGCCTCGGTGGTGTTCAGATCGCCGAGGACGACGAGGGGCCGACCGGCCGGAAGCCAGGTGACGAGCTGGGCGGCGGCGGCCCGGCGGTTCTCGGGCCGGCGCTCGTCGAAGTGGGTGTTGAGCACCCACAGCTCACGGCCGCCGGCCCGGTCCAGGGCGTGGACCAGGGTGGCCAGGCGGGGAAACGACGCGCCGGGCAGGCGTTCGCCGGGCCGGTCGGGTTCCGGCCCGAACCAGCGGGTCCGCACCTCGGTCACCTCGATCCGGTCAGCCCGGGTGAGGACGGGGCAGGACTCTCCCCGGCGCCGCCGGCTGCGTCCCTCCCCATGGGCCTCGAAGCCGTCGACCCGGGCCAGTAGGTAGGCCAGCTGCCACCCGAACGCCTCCTGGAGCCCGACGGCGTCGGCGGCGAGGCGGCGGATCATGGCCGCCGTGGACCGGCGCCGGAACGGCCAGGCGTGGGTGCCGTCGGGCGCCAGGCCGTTGCGGATGTTGAAGGTGGCCACCACCAGGGCGGGGGCGTCGTGCACCGGCTGATGGTACGGGCCGGACGGGCGATACAGTCGGCGCCGTGACGAGGTACATGCGAGCGCGTTGAGGCGGGCCGTGGCCCGACGTGCTCGGGCCTGGCCACCTCCAGAGAGGGCACCGGAGTCGTTGACGCCGCGTGCCCTGGGAGGCACGTGGTGTCGGAAGCGGTGTGGGACGCCAGGGATCTCGGCTGCGGTGAGCTGGTGCTGGCCCTGCGGGGCCGGCTGCTCGCCCTGCCCCCCGGCGCCCTCCTGCGGGTCACCGCCCGCGATCTCGGCGCGCCCGAGGACCTGCCGTCATGGTGCCGGCTCACCGGCCACGAGCTGGTGGAGGCCGAGCACCCCGAGTACCTGATCCGACGACGACAGGAGGACTGATCCATGGCCGGTACCGGCAAGTTCTGCGTGTCCCTGACCGAATCCAAGACCGACCCCGACAAGGCCACGGTGGCCTTCGTGGTGGCCAACGCCGCCGTGGGCTCCGAGCAGGACACCCTGGTGTTCCTCTCCACCGACGCCGTGCGCCTGGCCGAGGCGGGCTACGCCGACGACATCCACGAAGAGGGCTTCCTGCCCCTCAAGGAGCTGATGGACAACTACGCCGGCGTCGGCGGCGCCATCTTCGTCTGTGCCCCCTGCTTCAAGAAGCGGGGCCTCGACGAGGCCAACCTGATCAAGGGGGCCAAGATCGTCGGTGGCGCCAAGCTGGTGGAGTTCCTCTCCGACGGCACCCCCTGCGTCTCGTACTGAGATGTCCACCCACCCCTACCCGCCGGCCGTGAGCTTCGACGGCGGGGATCTCGACTGCGGAAGCGGCCTGCTGCTGCTGATCCGCCGGCACATCGACCCGCTGGGGGCGGGCCAGCTGCTCGAGATCCTCTCCACGGAATCCTCCGTCGAAGAGGACCTGCCCGCCTGGTGCCGGCTCACCGGCAACCAGCTGGTCAACTTCGTGAAGGACGGACGCCGGCTCAACTTCCTGGTCAGCAAGGGGGCCTTCGCCGCGCCGGAGGCCCGGGAGGCGGCGCCGGCGGGGCCGGTCACCATGCCGCTCCCCGAGCCCGTGCTCGGCCGGAAGCACAAGCCGGCCAAGGGGGAGCGCCGCCAGGCCCCCATCACCCAGCCGGTGGTCACCCCGACCGTCCCCGACTCGCTGCCGGCGCCGGCCGCGGCCCCGGCCATCGAACCGCTGTCGGTCATGGGGGTGGGGAGCTGGCCCCGCCCCCGCTGGCTCCTGCGCGCCCTCCACGAGCACCTGGAAGGGCGCATGGGCGACGCCGAGTTCGCCGAGTGCGCCGACGACGCCGTCCGCCTGGCCGTCAACGCCCAGCTGCGGGCCGGGGTCGACGTGGTCACCGACGGCGAGCAGCGCCGGGACAACTACTCCAGCTTCGTCGGCGGCCTGCTGGAGAACTGCCAGCTCATCCCCATCACCGACCTCCTGCCCTACGTCGACGACCCGCTGGAGTTCGAGCAGGAGCTGGCCGCCCTCGACGTGCCCGCCGGCGACATCCGCCATCCCGCGGTGTTCGGTCCTCTCGGGCGGGGGCGGTCCCTCACCGTCCACGAGGCCGGGTTCGTCGCCCGCCTCACCGACCGTCCGGTGAAGGTGGCCCTCCCCGGCCCCTACCTGCTCACCCGCACGATGTGGATGGAGTGCATCTCCGACCGGGCCTACGACACCCGGGAGGAGCTGGCCGTCGACATCGTCCGGGTCCTGCGGGAGGAGCTGCATCACCTCTTGGCCGCCGGCGTGGCCCTGGTGCAGTTCGACGAGCCGGTGCTGACCGAGGTGGCCTGGGGCACGCCGGGCCAGGGCGGCCGCACGTTCATGTGCGGGGCGCTGGGCGAGCGGCGGGGAACCGACGAGGAGCTGGCCTTCGCCGGCGACCTGCTGGGCGAGCTGTTCGCCGGCCTGCCCGCCGAGCGCCTGGCCGTGCACGTGTGCCGGGGGAACTGGACCCCCGACGAGCGCGTGGCCCTGGCCGGCGACTACGGACCGCTCCTGCCGCTGCTGTCGAGCGTCCCGGTGGGAACCCTCACCCTCGAGCTGTGCACCCCCCGGGCCGGCGAGCTCGAGGTGCTGGCCGACCTGCCCGACGACCGCCGCGTGGGCGTCGGGGTGCTCAACCAGAAGGAGCCGCGGGTGGAGTCGGTGGAGGAGGTCGTGGCCCGGGCCGAGCGGGCCATCCGCCTCTTCGGGGCCGAGCGGGTCCTGCTCAACCCGGACTGCGGCTTCGCCACCTTCGCCGACAACCCCATCGCCGGCCCCGAGGCGGCCGAAGCCAAGCTGGCGGTGCTGGGCCGGGCCCGGGACCGTCTGCGCGACCACCATCCGAACCTCGATTAGCCTCGCCCGTCTGCCGGAGGACCGATCCAAGGACCCAAGGAGGCCCCCATGGCTGCCCAGCCCCCCGCCATGAACATCAACCCCGAGGCCATCTACCGGGCCACGATCACCACCGACAAGGGGGGTGTGATCGTCATGGACCTCGACCCCTCCCTCGCCCCCAACACGGTCAACAACTTCGTCTCCCTGGCCCGCGACGGCTACTACGACGGGCTGAAGTTCCACCGGGTGGTGCCCGAGTTCGTCATCCAGGGCGGCTGCCCGGAGGGCTCCGGTCGGGGGGGGCCCGGCTACCGCTTCGCCGACGAGCCGGTGAAGGGCGAGTACACGCTGGGGGCGGTGGCCATGGCCAACGCCGGGCCCGACACCAACGGCAGCCAGTTCTTCATCTGCATCGACGACTGCCGCCAGAAGCTCTCCCCCAGCTACAACCTCTTCGGCCACGTGGTCGAGGGGATCGACGCCGCCCTCGCCGTCCAACGGGGCGACATCATGCAGAGTGTGGCCATCGAGGAGCGACCCCGGGACTGATGACGACGTTCCACCCCCACCGGACGGGCTTCAGCCTGTCGGGCTCGCACATCCACATCGGGCCCGCCGGCGAGGCGACGGTCATCGAGGACGCGGCCAAGCTCTGGGCCGAGCTCATGTCGGGCCCGGTGCACTCCGAGGAGGCCGCCCGGGTGGCCGGGGGCGGCTGGCTGGTGGCCGCCTTCCACATGACCGAGGACCCGGCGGCGTGGGAGATGCATCCCGACGGCGAGGAGGTCCTCTATCTCCTCTCCGGCGGCATGGAGATCGTCCTGGACGAGGACGGCGAGGACCGGGTGGTCCAGCTGCGGCCGGGCACGGCCTGCGTCGTGCCCCGGGGCGTGTGGCACCGCCAGGTGCTGGAGGGCCCCTGCGATCTCCTCGCCCTGACCTTCGGCCGCGGCACCCAGCACCGCCCGGTCTGAACACCGGTCAGGCCGCCAGGGAGGCGAGCGTCCGGCCGATGACGGCGGCCACGTCGTCCGGTTCGTGGACGACCTGGAACCACGTGAAGCGCAGCACCCGCCAGCCGTAGGGGACGAGCCCGTTCTGGCGGACGAAGTCCTTCCCCATGGCCCGCGGTGACCCATGGGTCGCCCAGCCGTCCACCTCGATGGCCAGGAGCAGCTCCGGGTAGGCGAAGTCGACCCGGGCCAGGAACCGGCCCTCCGGGGTGTGGATCGGATACTGGAACTCGGCCGCCGGCAGCCCGGCCTTCCGGAGCAGGCGGGCCATCCGGGGCTCCAGCATCCCGTCCGCCGCCTGCTTCCCCAGCGCCCGCTCGGCGAGGATCTTGGCCACCGCCGCCGTGCCCGGCCGGCCCCGGCCGGCCAGCTCGGCCAGCATCGACTCGACGCCGGCCACCTTCACCAGGCGGCGGGTCAGGGCCCGGTCGAGCACGTCCTCCAGCTCGCCGGGCGGGAGCACGGCGCCGAGATCGACGATGGTCCGGGCGGGGTTGGTGGTGGGGTAGCCCTTCGATTGTCGGATGTGACGGGGGACGAGATCGCCGGAGCGGTGGACCACGACGCCCTCGAGCCGGCACGAGCGGGTCCTGGGGACGGTGATCTCGACCGTCTCGTCCTCCACCACTTCCCAGATGCGGGCGGCGGCCCGATGCGACACCGCGGCGGACGGGCCGGCGGCCAGGATCGCCGCCGTCAGTGACTGGTCCCAGGTCTCGGGCGATCCGGCGATGACCCAGACCCGAGGATGGCGGAGCAGGACCCGGCCCGACCGCTCCCATTGCCGCAGCGACTTGTAGGAGAGGCCGCAATGACGGGCCTGGCTGGTCGTGAAGACGGCCTGTTGGGCGGCGGCGATCTCCGCCAGCGGGGGGTTGTCGAGCATGGTCACTCGCATTCTTGGCATGGCGTTTTCG
>JBOGFE010000155.1:0-5631 GCA_050741935.1 Acidimicrobiia bacterium
GAGGTCGTGGGCAATCTGGCCAACCGAGGCAAGGAGTATCAGCCCAAGGGCGCGCCGGTGCGGGTCGACGTGCACGACTTCCCCGACCCCGAGGTGGGCAAGGCCATCCCCTACGGGGTCTTCGACATCGGCGCCAACGAAGGCTTCGTGGTCGTCGGCGACGACGCTGACACCGCCGCCTTTGCGGTTTCGACCATCGGGCGGTGGTGGGACATGGTGGGCTCGGTCGCCTACCCGAAAGCGACTCGGCTACTTATCACCGCCGATGCCGGCGGGTCCAACGGCTACCGCAACCGCCTGTGGAAGCGAGAGCTCGGGGCCTTGGCGGCGCGCACCGGGCTGGCCATCACCGTCTGCCACTTCCCGCCCGGCACGAGCAAGTGGAACCGCATCGAGCACCGGCTCTTCTCCCACATCTCGATGAACTGGAGGGGCCGTCCCCTCACCAGCCACCAGGTCGTCGTCGACCTGATCGGTGCCACCACGACCCGCACCGGCCTCAAGATCCGCGCCGAGCTCGACGAGGGCTACTACCCGACGGGGACGAAGGTGACCGACGCCGAACTGCTGGCCGTGCCCACCGCCCCGCACGGCTTTCACGGCGAATGGAACTACACCATCGCCGGCACTCCGCTAACACCACGACGCAAGCGAACTACAACCAAGTAGTTCTGCGGAGGGCTCTAAGTACCGCCCCACTGAATGACGGGCGAGGAAGATCGGAGGCGTCGCGGGTGCCACGACGACCCGATCCGGCGGTGAAGGAGGAGGGGCCTCCGATGGGGAATGCCGGTGGCTCCCGGTCCGCTCGGTGCGAGAGGGCACGGGACGACAGACCGCAATGCAAGGGGCTGCGCCCCTTGACCCCGCTCCCCCGGGCGAATTGGCCGGGCCTGGGGGAGCCGGCCGGAGGCCGGCGACCCGGTCATGCTGTTCTTGACGTAGGTAGAGAAAGTTTGAACACCGGCCCTACCGGCATGTCGTACCCTCGGACGTGTGTCGGACGAGCAGCCGCCCCTGATCACCAGCGATGCGCTGGTTTTGCATGGTCAGGCCCGGGTGGCCGGGACGCGTATCCCGATCAGCGTCGTGCTCGATTGCCTGGCTGCCGGGATGAGCGAGTCGGAGATCCTGGCCGAGTACCCGTCCCTGACCGCGGCGGGAATCCGGGCGGCTGCCAGCTTCGCGGCGCCACCTGGCTAGAGCGACGGCGAACCGGCGTCAGTGGATGACACTGACGGCGATGCCGAGCTCGTCGGCCGCCCGGGCAAGGAAGCGCCCGACGTTGGCGTCGGTCCCGAAATAGAGCGCCCGGCCATGGAAGAGGCCGGCGGCGAGTGTCTCGGCCACGAGCAGCCCGCCGCCATAGCGGGCCGCTAGGGCGGCGGCTTCGTCCAGGAGGGGTCGAGGATCGAGTATCTGGAGCACCTCGGGGTGCGGGTGCCGTACGACCTCGAGATCCCGTTCCGGGAGGGCGGCGAGGAGTCGGGAGAGCTGCCCGCCGCTGGGGGCGTGGACCCGTTGAAGGAGCCGCCAGTGGCGGCTGGCGGGCAGGGCCAGGTCGTCGTCGTCAGGCAGGCCGTCAGGCCAATCCCCGCCGAGGACCCGCACGGCCAGGTACTCGTCGATGACGATCACGCTGGCGGTGCGACGTCAGTCAGTCTTGTCGTCGGTAGGACCGAGGAGCGGGTCGGCGTCGGTATCCGCGTCGAGGGCTGCCTGGAACTCGTCGACCAGGTCGCCGGTGGTCATCCGGCGGAACAGCTCTTTCCCCTCGGGGCTGAGTCGCGGATCGCCACCTCGGCGGCGCCGGCGGCGTTCCTCCAGTAGCTCCTCACCGATACTCATCGCCTCCATTGTGCCCGACGTGGCCCTCGATCGCGCCAGCGCTCCCGCGACCATCTGCGATTTCCGGACGGGTCGCTGCACGACTGGTAGCGCACAGTCCCGGCATTCTGCGCTACGCCGACCGTCCCGCTTTTGGAGCGCCCGGCCCACCGTGACGGTGGGTAGCGCCCTCCAAAAGCGATTCGGACTCGCTCGTACGTGCCTGATGGAGGCTTCGATCCGGGGCGGTTAGTCGCTGCCTCCGGGGTCGCGCCCTTGGCGACTTCACGCCATACCTGGCGGGTCGTTGACTGAGGCGCCTGGACCGTCATCGTCATGTCGCTCATCATGGAGGTTGTGGCTGAGGGCGTTCGTCTACCTGTTCGGGAGGATGCGATCCGTCGTTCTGTTTGGGCGGCGGTTCTCATAAGCACCACCGTGGCGACACTCCCTCTGGCCCTGTTCTCGCTAGTCGTTGGTTCGTTGGCAATGACCGACAGCCAGGAGTGGCCGGCTCGTTTGACGGTTGCATGGGCGAGCTTCGGGATCGCCGGCGCCTGGTCGATCCTCGCCGCTTGGTCAGCCCGAGAGGGAGTCCTCGCATTGCGCGAGCGGCTCCGCACCAGGCGCCAGTGACACCGAGGTGTGCATAGCGTGACTCACCGGGTTTTGGCGGGAGCGACGGCGGCCGTGGCGGCCTTTCTGACCGCTATGACGATTGTCTACGTTGTCTATGCCTTCGACTCGACCAACCACAACGGGGTCGGCTTCACGATGGGGCTCGCTCTGGTGGCTTTCGGGACACCTGCTCTTGCGGCCTGGTGGTTCGCCTCGAAGCTCTGGAATGGTCGCCCCCGGATCTAGCGCCGAAGTGCCGATAGAGGGTGGACCAGGGGTGGGCCTCAGCGAGGGGGCTGAGGCCTCCGGACTCTGAGGGCCCGGAAGTTGAAGCTGTCCTGGATGGCGGGTTCGAACTCCATTTCGACGGCCTCGCCTTCCTCTAGGGAGCGGTAGCCGGCTCCCTCGATGTGGGAGTAGTGGACCCATACGTCGTCGGGAGCGGTCTGGTCGCAGCTGAGGGCGCCGACCCCCTTCTCGGCGTTGAACCATTTCACTGTGCCGGCGACGGGGCGGCTCCACGGTCGGGGTTTCAGGCGGTCGGCCCTGATCTGCGCGAGAAGAGGATCGGTCTCGTCATCGACGTCCACGGCCGATGTACAAAGGGCCTCGATGGCGTCCGGATCGTTCTTCAGCCAGTCCGGGAGGTCGAACACAACCCGAACCTCGGGATACTTCGACTCGATCTCTTCCGGGGACTCCGCCAGAAGCCCGCCCCACCGGTTCAGGGCTTCGAACCGCACGACCCAGGGTGTTCGCATCCTTCCAGCTTCGCGGACAGCGGTGTCGACCGGGGAGGCGCCGGTCACAAAGTCCCACGATCCATCTCTGATCCTTCGGGTCAATCGGAACGTGCCGTTGTTGGACGGTTCCCGCCTGCCGCTGGCTCGACCGTGAGACATGCTGCCGGGCAGGATGCGGAGGTGGCCCAGCAGTCTGAACCGGACGACCTTCCAAGCCCCTCCCTGGTAGCGGCTTGGTTGGTGGTTGACCGACTCGACCCGGCGAGCGTTCCCACGTCGGCGGCCTGGTGGCTCGTTCAGGGCCACGATGGCGAGGCGCTTCGTCAGCTCGCCGGACTCTCCGGGCAAGATCCTTGGGACGTCCGCGAGCTTCTACCGTCCGCCCTGGCCGACATCGGTGTGGCGTTGCCGACTCCCGCCGAGGCGGTGCGCCTCGCGTTCGAACACGAGGCGAAAGCGTGCCTCGCCGGAAAGGTGGACGAGCGGACGGTCGCCCGCTTTGTCGAGAACGTGTACATCGACTCGGACTATGCCTCCTGGGTTCTCGACGAGCCGCTGGGCGAGATCTACGGCGTCGACGACGAATGGGAGGGCCGATGGGGACGCCTGGAGGATGACCTTCGTAAGGCAGTACGTGCAGCCTGCGCCGCCCAACTCGAGATCGAGTAGCGCGAAAGTACCGTTTCTGCTCGGGACCGCGTTCGGACGAGTACGTCAGCGAAGTCCCTGGACCGGAACGACGCTCTTCGGTCCGCCGTGCAAGAACCGCCCGTTCAGTTGTGCGTCGACGACGACCGATAGCCGTTCGATCGGGCCGGCGGATCCGGGAGGACTCACTGCGGTTAGCTCTGGTGAGAGGTCGTAGTAGCAAAGCACCAAGGGGTCATCGCTCGGATTGCCCAGGCCCGGCCAGTCCTGGCTGTACAGCCTCCGATACTCCGCCGCGACGGCCTCACGTGTCGTCTCATAGGGCACCCACCAGCGTTCTCGGCCCGCCGGACGGTTCGGTCGCCTGAGCTTCTCGCTCGCACTGAGCCCGGGCTGACGCGGACTGCTCAGGCAGCGTCGGCTTGTCATCTCGACACCCCGCAAGGAACACCAGCAACAGGACCGATGCCGACGCCAGATGCCGACTCATTCAAGCCATGATGCCAGCGTTGCCCGCAGCGATCGTCGCAGAGGTGCGGATCCTTCTCGGGTCCTGGTGCGAGCCGGGTCGGTCAGGTCGCCCGACTCCTACTCCCGGTGGCAGCCAGCAGCGACGGTTGGTCCGTCGCAAGGTCCGTCACCCGAGTTCGCCCACAGCACGGCCCCGAGCAGGAGGAACGCCGCCAGGATCATGGCACCGATGACGGCCATCACGACCCGCAATGAGCGAGGGGCGTCCGATCCTTCGTCCATGGCAGGACAGTACGACGCAAGGGCGCGCAGTCCTGCACCTCCCGGGCCGGGACGTGCCGCTCTCGGACGGGTTGGACGCGCCCCGGCCCGTGGTCGTAGGACGACCGACCTAGTCGCCGCAGGCGGTGGCCGGGGTTGACGTCCCCTGGGGTGGTGGGGTTTGAGGGCTGGTAGGGGGTCCACCACGTAGAGGGCCACCGGCGTGATCCTCAGCGTGACCGTGACGGGTTACGCACAGGAGGTAGCCACACCGATGGCCCTGGACCAGTCTGCCCTGACCGAGTTGCTCGACGCGTTGAAGGCCGGTGGTGATCTGGACTTCATGCGCCGGGCCATGGAGGTGGTGCTCCAGCTGTTGATCGAGCTGGAGGCCACGGAGAAGATCGGCGCCGGCCGCTACGAGCGGTCCGACACTCGCACGACGCACCGCAACGGGAACCGGTCCCGGCTGCTGTCGACCAAGGCCGGGCACGTGAACCTGCAGATCCGCAAGCTGCGCCAGGGCAGCTTCTTCCCCTCGCTGCTCGAGCCCCGCCGGCGGATCGACAAGGCCCTGTGGGCCGTGGTCATGGAGGCCTACGTCCATGGCGTATCGACCCGCAAGGTCGACGACCTGGTCCAGGCACTGGGCATCGAGGCCGGGATCTCCAAGAGCGAGGTCAGCCGGATCTGTGGCGAGCTCGACGCCGTGGTGGCCGAGTTCCGGGACCGGCCCCTCGGCCACGTCGAGTTTCCCTACGTGTTCCTCGACGCCACCTACGTCAAGGCCCACGACGGCGCCAAGGTCGTCTCCAAGGCCATCGTCATCGCCACCGGGGTGGCCCGCACCGGCGACCGAGAGGTCCTGGGCCTGGCCGTGGGCGACAGCGAGGACGGCGCCTTCTGGACGGCCTTCCTGCGGTCGCTGCGGGCCCGGGGACTGGCCGGGGTCAAGCTGGTGATCTCCGACGCCCACGAGGGTCTCAAGTGGGCCATCGCCGGCGTGTTCGTCGGCTCGGCTTGGCAGCGGTGCCGGGTCCACTTCATGCGCAACGTGCTGGCC
>JBOGFE010000156.1:0-11754 GCA_050741935.1 Acidimicrobiia bacterium
CTCTGGTACTCCCCGGCCACGGTGACGGTGATGACCTCCTCGGCCGTGGGGGCGAGGCAGAAGCCGGTCTCCTTGCGGTCGAGGAGCTTGAACATGAGGGGCCCGTAGGCCCGGTCCCGGCCCGTGCGCTCCCAGTACTCGAGCGGCTGGATGATGGGCAGGAGCAGCTCCTGGGCGTCGGCGGCGTCCATCTCCTCCCGGACGATCTGCTCCACCTTGCGCAGGACCCGGTGGCCGAGCGGCAGCCAGGCGTACACCCCGGCCGACACCTTGCGGATGTAGCCGGCGCGCACCAGGAGCCGGTGGCTGTCCACCTCGGCGTCCGAAGGGTCGTCGCGCAGGGTCCGCAGGAAGAGACGTGACATCCGCATGAGCACGACAGGTTAACGATCGCCCGCCATCATGGGGGCGTGATCCACCGGGCCGCCGCCGACGGGTACCAGGCTTCGGCCGAGACCTACGAGCAGGCGCGGCCGGGTTACTCGGCCGAGTCCGTGGCCCACCTGATGGCCGGGCTGCGGCTCTGGCCCGGCGACCGGCTGGTGGACGTGGGGGCCGGCACGGGCAAGCTGACCCGGATGATCGTGGACCACGGCGCCGAGGTCGTGGCCGTCGAACCGGTGGCGGCGATGCGGGGGATCTTCGCCTCCGTCCTTCCCGGGGTGCCGGTGCTGGGAGCCGCGGCCGAGAGCCTGCCGCTGCGCCGCGGCAGCGTCGCCGCCGTGGTCGTCGGGCAGGCGTTCCACTGGTTCGACGCATCCGCCGCCCTGGCCGAGGTCCACCGGGTGCTGCGCCCCGGCGGCCGCCTGGGGCTGGTGTGGAACGTGCGGGACGAGTCCGTGGAGTGGGTGGCCGCCCTCACCCGGCTCATCGACTCCCACGTGGGGGCGGGACCGACGTTCCGCAGCGGGGCGTGGCAGCGGGCGTTCAACGGCACCTCCCTCTTCGGCCCCCTCCAGGCGGCGAGCTTCCCCAACGACCAGCGGGTCGACGTCGACGGCGTCCTGGCCCGGGTGGCGTCCATCAGCTACATCGCCGCCCTCCCCGAGGCCGAACGCCGGCGGGTGGCCGACCAGGTGCGGGTCCTCCTCGCCGACCACCCCGGCACCGCCGGCCGGGACGAGTTCGTCATCGCCCACCACACCGACGTCTTCTGGTGCGAGCGCCGGGGCTGACCCGGGCCTACAGCACGGTGAAGGTCTGACCCACCGCCTCCATGGTGGCCTGGTCCCGGGCCGGGTCGTCGGTGGCCAGGATGGCCACGAACGTGAAGCTCCCCGACAGGGCGTAGAACTGCAGCTGGAAGAGATCGGCGGTCTTGCCCCCCCCGGCGTCCACCGTGGACGTCCCCGAGGCCTTGGCTCCCGGGCGACCGCCGGGGAGGGTGATGGGCTCCACCTTGACGTCGCGCAGCTGCTGGGCGGTGAGCTGGGCGGCCAGGCCCTCGAGCAGCTGCTCGATGGTGGCCCCCGACGTGGACGGGATCTTGAGCACGTTCAGGTTGGTCGTCCGCTTCGTGTCGTCGTAGGCGAAGAGCTTCCCGTTGCGCTCGGCCAGGACCCGGATCTGGGCGGTGATGGCCTGATCGAGGGCGTCCCCGCCGGATTCGGTGAGGCGCTGGAGGGCGGCCGCATCGATGACGACCTCCTTCCACTTCTCGGGGATCTCGATGGTGAACCCCTCGGCGCGCACGTCGACGACCCGCCGGGCCGCCGGACCGGTGGAGGACGTCGCCCCGCCGGCGGTGGTCGTCGTGGACCCGTCCCCGGAGGCGGCGCCGCTGTTGTCGTCGCCGGAGGAGCAGCCGGCCAGCACGAGGGCCAGCGTCAGCACCGAGGTGCCCAGGGCACGGATGGGCTGCACAGACCGAAACTAACCCGCGATCTCCTGGATGCGGGCGATCCTCTCGGCCTCGGCGTTCACATCGGGGCCCTGGAGGGCGAGCAGCTCGGCGCGGGTCGCCTCGGCCTCGGCGGCGGCGGAGTCGTCGGCGGCGGCGAGGCGGGCGTCGATCCCTTCGGCCACGATGCGCTCCGCCTCCTCCACCAGGGCCGCCACCATGTCTGCCTCGGGCACCACCCGGACGACCTTGCCCCGGACGAAGAGGTGGCCCTTGCCTCGGCCGGCGGCGATCCCGAGGTCGGCTCCCCGGGCCTCCCCGGGGCCGTTCACCACGCAGCCCATGACCGCCACCTGCAGCGGGATGTTGCGCTCGGCCAGGGCCGCCTCGGCCTCGGAGGCCACCCGGATGACGTCGACGTCGGCCCGGCCGCAGGACGGGCAGGCGATCAGGTCGAGCCCCTTGCGTTCCCGCAGCCCCAGGACCTCGAGCAGCTTGCGCCCGGCGCGGGCCTCCTCCACCGGGTCGGCCGTGAGGGAGAAGCGGATGGTGTCGCCGATGCCCTCGGCCAGCAGCGTGGCGATGCCCGCCACCGACTTGATGAGCCCCTGAGGCGGGGGGCCGGCCTCCGTGACGCCGAGGTGCAGGGGGTGGTCGGTGCGCTCCGACAGGAGGCGGTAGGCGTCGATCATGAGCGGCACCGACGAGGCCTTGACCGAGATCTTCACGTTCTCGAAGCCGACTTCGGCGAAGAGGGCGAGCTCGTGGAGGGCACTCTCCACCAGGGCTTCGGCGGTGGCGCCGCCGTGACGTTCGTACAGGGCCGGGTCGAGGCTGCCGGCGTTCACCCCGATGCGGATGGGCAGGTTCCGGTCCTTGGCCTCGGCCGCCACCGCCTTGATGTGGTCGGCCTTGCGGATGTTCCCGGGGTTGAGCCGCAACCCGGCGACCCCGGCCTCCATGGCGGCGAGGGCCAGGCGGTACTGGAAGTGGATGTCGGCGATCAGGGGCACCGGCGATCGGGGCACGATCCGGGCCAGCCCCTCGGCCGCTTCCTCCTCGTTGCAGGTGCAGCGGACGATGTCGGCGCCCGCCGCCTTGAGGGCGTAGATCTCGGCCAGCGTGCCGTCGACGTCCGCCGTCTTGGTGATGGTCATGGACTGGACGGAGACGGGCGCGTCCCCGCCCACGGCTACGGAGCCGACGTTGATCTGGCGGGTGGGCCGGCGCGTGGTCATCACTCCCCCCAGGCTACGGGGCGGATGTGGCGAAGTGGCACTCGTCGTGCGGAGGTTCCGTCAGGGCTGGACGGGATTGACGATGTCGAGGTACAGGGCGGAGATCCCCAGCACCACCAGCACCAGGAGCACGGCGGCGGTGATGGGCATGAGCCGGGCCACGTCGACCTGCACCCGGCGCTTGGTCACCATCGAAGCGACCTTCTCGTAGGTGGCGATGGCCACGTGGCCCCCATCCAGGGGCAGCAGCGGCACCATGTTGAACACCCCCACGAAGACGTTGATGGCGAAGAGGAACAGGAGCACGGCCGTCCAGCCGCTCTCCACCGCGTCCCCCGCCACCCGGGCCGCCCCGACCGGCGACAGGAGCCGGCCGTTGTTGTCGCCGCCCCGGCCGGTCAGCAGATCGGTGTAGTTCTCCACCCCCGAGGGGGAGAAGATGCCCCCCAGGGCCTTGATCGTCGCCACGGTGTAGCGCGGCATGTCCCCCACCGTGCGGGCGAGGGCCACATGCACCGGCTCCCGTTCCAGGAAGGTCACCGGACCGATCCCCACCCGCGGCACCTGCCGCTCGCCGACCTTCTCCAGGCGGGGGGTGAGGGGGATGTCGACCTGGCCGCCCTCCCGGGCGACGGTGAAGACCAGTTGCTGCTCACCGTGGGTCTGGACGTATTCGGGGATGTCCTCCCACTCGTCGACCGGCTGGCCGTTGATGGCGACGATCCGGTCGCCGAGGCGGAAGTCGCTGGCGGCGGCGGGGAAGCCCGGTTCGATGTGGTCGATCACGGGCCGGGCCGAGGGAAGGCCGGTGACGGCGTAGACCAGGAACAGGAGGACCGAGGCGATGATGAAGTGCATGGCCGAGCCGGCCACGGCCACGCCCAGGCGGTGGCGGTAGGCCTTGGCCCGGTACGTGCGCTCCTCGTCGGCGGGATCGATCTCCTCGACGTTGCTCATCCCGATGATCCGGACGTAGCCGCCGGCGGGGATGGCCTTCACCCCGTATTCGGTCTCCCCCCGGCGGAAGGACCACAGGCGCGGGCCGAAGCCCAGGAAGAACTCCGTCACCTTCATGCCCGCCCGCTTGGCCATCACGAAGTGGCCGAGCTCGTGGAGCATGATCATCCCGATGATGGCCAGCAGCACCCCGATGGTGCCGGCGAGCCGGGGACGGGCCAGCGCCAGGGCGGCCACGGCGGCCAGCACCATGGCGATGGTCAGGCCCGCCCTGCGCCCGTCCACCCGCTCACCGGGTAGCGGATCCCTCACGCTGCGCTCCTCCGTTCGACCGCCGTCCGGGCCCGGGCCCTCGCCCAGCCGTCGGCTTCCGTAACGTCTTCGACCCTCTCCAGGTTCCCAGGCTCGTGCGCCTGCGTCACCTCTGCCACCACCTCGGCGATGCCCCGCCAGCGCAGACGACCCTCCAGGAAGGCGGCCACGGCCACCTCGTTGGCGGCGTTCAGCACGGTGGGCGCCCCCCGGCCGGTCCGGGCCGCGGCGTAGGCCAGGGCCAGACACGGGAACGCCTCGGTGTCGGGAGGCTCGAAGGTCAGCGTCGAGAGCTCCGACCAGTCGATCACCCCGGGCGGTTCGGAGTCACCCCCGATCCCGGGCGGTTGGGCCGTCCGGCTCGGCGCGGCAAGGGCGTAGGCGATGGGCAGGCGCATGTCAGGCAAGGACAGCTGGGCGATGGTCGACCCGTCGGTCCATTCCACCATGCCGTGGATGATGGACTGGGGATGCACCACCACCTCGATCCGGTCCAGGCCGACGCCGAAGAGCTCGTTGGCCTCGATGACCTCGAGACCCTTGTTCATGAGGGTGGAGGAGTCAACCGTGATCTTCGGACCCATCGACCAGGTCGGATGGGCCAGGGCGTCGGCCACCGTGACCTTCTCGAGGTCGGCCCGGGACCAGCCCCGGAAAGGCCCTCCGGAAGCGGTGATCAGGATGCGGCGCACCGCCTCCTTCGGCCCGGCCGCCAGCGCCTGGTAGATGGCCGAATGCTCGGAGTCGACGGGGATGATCTCGCCGCCCCCGGACTCCCGGACCCGGGCCACCACCGGACCGGCGGCGATCAGGCTCTCCTTGTTGGCCAGGGCCAGGCGCTTTCCCGCCTCCAGGGCGGCCAGGGTCACGGGCAGGCCGGCGAAGCCCACGACGGCGTTGAGCACCACGTCGGCGTCCGCCAGCCGGGCCAGGTCGGCCAGGGGCCCGGGGTCACCCCCGGTGGCCAGGGCCCGGTCCGCGGGCACGCCGAACTCCGCCGCCTGGGCGTCCAGGAGATCGGACCGGCGCCCGGCGGCCAGGGCGACGACCCGGAAGCGGTCGCCATGGGTACGGATGACATCCAGGGCCTGGGTGCCGATCGAGCCGGTGGAGCCGAGGACGGCGACGCCGACACGGGCGTCGAAGCTGGACACGGTTCCACGCTAGTGGCGCGCCCGGGTGGGCGGCGCCGGT
The DNA here is from genome assembly GCA_050741935.1 of Acidimicrobiia bacterium. Lineage (GTDB taxonomy): Bacteria > Actinomycetota > Acidimicrobiia > IMCC26256 > BP-133 > CAWBJP01. The sequence continues at coordinate 5,542 of JBOGFE010000156.1, forward strand.
CAGTTGAGCTCGAGGAGCCGAATCAGGTAGTAGACGGCGGGCAGGCAGAAGAGGATGGCGTCGAAACGGTCGAGTACGCCGCCGTGACCGGGCAGGAGCCCGCCCAGGTCCTTCACGCCGAGGTCCCGCTTGAGCATCGACTCGCACAGGTCCCCGAGCGGCGCCAGCACGGCCACCACGACTCCCAGGGCCAGGGCGCTCAGCCGGTCCCACGGGGTGATCGTGGCCACCACCGTCACCGCCAGCACCACGGATCCGATCATGCCCGCCACCAGGCCCTCCACCGTCTTGTTGGGAGAGACGCGGGTGAGGGGACGGCGACCGAACCGCCGGCCGGCGGCATAGCCGCAGATGTCGTAGCCCACGGTGCACACGGCCAGGCCGACGAGCATCCCGATGCCGTTGTCGAACCCGAGGATGAGGGAGGCGAACGCCCCCAGGCACCCGACGTAGCCGAAGGGGAGCAGCGTGGTGGCGACGCCCATGGCCGGACGGCCCGACACCACCTGGGCCAGGTACCACAGCAGGCTGCCGGCCACCACCATGGACACGACCAGGGGATAGGCCGACTGGCCGCTCTCGTAGGCGGCGAGCACCAGGGCCACCGAGCCCACCAGGGCGATCACCACGGCCGGACGGTGGCCCTGGGCCCGGAGGGCGGTGCACAGCTCCAGCGACCCGAGGCCCACGATCAGCGCCACCAGCCAGGCCGTCGGGCCCGTCCCGGCGTTGAAGATGATCAGGCAGGCGGCGGCCACCACGACCCCGGTGAGGACCCGGGTGAGGAGGTCGGAACCGAAGCCGCGGGGGCCGGGATCTTCGGGTTCGGGGGTCACGGCGCGCAGGCGGCTCACTCCGGCCGCCGGCTCCTCCGGGGCCTCGGAAACCTCCCGCTCTTCGCCGCCGGGGCGGTTCCTCCCCCGGCGCCGGCGGCGCTCGAGCAGGGCCCGGGCGAAATCGTCATCCTCGTCCGCCCGGCGCCGGACGGCGATGTGCTCGCCGGCCGCCGATGGATGCCGGGTGATCCGGGCCGGCTCCGGGGAGCGGTGGCGCAGTATGTCCGACCAGGCCGCGAGATCGTCGCGGGAGGCCCGTTCGGTGAGGTCGATGGTGGCCGCCCCGACGAACTCGGCGTCATCGTCGGACTCCTCGTCGTCGGCCTCGTCCCACTCCAGGGGCAGGGCGGCGCCGACCGGGCCGTTGACCTCGGACGGAACCCCCGGGGACCCCCCCGGCTCGGGCTGGGGCCGGGCAGCGCTCATGCGGCGTTCAGCCAGCTCGTCGTCGTGGCGGTCGACCACAGCCACCCCCTTCGGGCCCATCAGTGCGGTCGCCGGAAGCGTAACTCCGGGGTTCACGGTCTCGGTGGACCCTCGCCCCGGGGCGCGGGGTGTCCCCGACAGCAACCGGGGCGCGGGGTGTCCCCGACAGCAACCGGGGCGCGGGGTGTCCCCGACAGCAACCGGGGCGCGCGGTGGCCCCGACGGGAACTGGGTACATTGCCGGGCATGGACTGCCCCGTGGATGGAACCAAGCTGGTCATGAGCGAGCGCCAGGGAGTCGAGATCGACTACTGCCCCGATTGCCGGGGCGTGTGGCTCGACCGGGGCGAGCTCGACAAGATCATCGAGCGGGCCGACTCCGAGGAGCGCCGGGACGAGCGCCGGCGTGATGACGACCGGGACGAGCGCCGGCCCGAGAGCAGTGGCCACCGCCCCAAGAAGAAGAAGTCCTTCTTCTCCGAGATCCTCGGCGAGCTCGGCGGTGGTGAAGGCGGGGACTGAGGCCTTCTAGAGCTCCATCAGCTCCTGCTCTTTGTGGTGGAGCATCTGGTCGATCTCGGCCACGTACTCGTGAGTGAGCTTCTCCAGCTCCTTCTCGGCCCGATCCAGGTCGTCCTCGGACAGCTCGCCTTCCTTCTCGAAGGCCTCGAGGTCGTGCCGGGCGGTCCGGCGCACGTTGCGCACCGCCACCCGGGCCTCCTCGGCCCGGTGCCTGACCACCTTGACCAGGTCCCGGCGCCGCTCCTCGGTGAGGGGCGGGAAGGCCAGGCGGATCACCTGACCGTCGTTGCCGGGAGTGATGCCCAGGTCAGAGGCCTGGATGGCCTTCTCGATCGCCTTGATGGCGCTCTTGTCGTAGGGCGAGATGACGAGCAGGCGGGGCTCGGGCACCGAGAAGCCGGCCAGCTGCTGGAGGGGCACCTCGGAGCCGTAGTAATCGATGCGCAGCTTCTCCACCAGCACGGGGGTGGCCCGTCCGGTGCGGATCCCGGCGAACTCACCCTGGAGGTGGACGAGGGCCTTGGCCATCTTGTCCTTGGTCTCGGCGAGGACATCGTCCTGGATCACCCGTCCCCCTTTGAGCTCACCACGGTGCCGATGGGCTCGCCGACCAGCGCCCGGTGGATGTTGCCTTCCTTGAGCACGTCGAAGACCACGATGGGGAGATCGTTGTCCATGCAGAAGGTGATGGCCGTCGAATCCATCACCTTCAGTCCCTGCTTGATCACCTCCAGATAGGAGATGTGCTTGAACTTGCTGGCGTCGGGGTTGATCCGGGGGTCGGCCGAGTAGATCCCGTCGACCCCGGAGTGGGTCCCTTTGAGGATGGCCCCCGCCCCGATCTCGGCCGCCCGCAGGGCGGCGGTGGTGTCGGTGGTGAAGTACGGGTTGCCGGTGCCGGCGGCGAAGATCACCACCCGGCCCTTCTCCAGGTGGCGCATGGCCCGGCGCCGGATGTAGGGCTCGGCCACCTGGGCCATGTGGATGGCGGTCTGCATCCGGGTGGGCTGGCCCACCGACTCCAACGAGTCCTGCAGGGCCAAGGCGTTGATGACCGTGGCCAGCATGCCCATGTTGTCGGCGGTGGCCCGCTCCATCCCCCGGCTGGCGCCCGAGAGACCCCGGAAGATGTTGCCTCCACCGACCACGATGGCGACCTGGACCCCGAGCTCGGAGCGGACGTCGGCGATCTCCTCGGCCAGGCGCTGGACGATGACGGCGTCGATCCCCGAACCGATGGACTGGTCGGCGAACGCCTCGCCCGAGAGCTTGAGCACCACCCGGGGCCACTGGCTCTGGGCCATTAGGCCCTCCGGAGCGCCAGCGGAGGAGGTCGGCGGCTGGGGCTGGGGCCCCCAGCCGCAAAGCGATGAGCCGCCAGGCGAAGAGCCATGGGCATCGCGGCTACTCCTCTCCGACCTTGAAGCGCACGAAGCGCGCCACCCTGGCCTCGGGGCCGAGCCCGGTGAGGAGCGACGCCACCGTGACCTTCGAATCACGGACGAAGCCCTGCTCGACGAGCACGTTGTCCTTGTAGAAGCCGTTCAGGCGCCCCTCGACGATCTTGGGGATGGCCTGCTCGGGCTTCCCCTCGTTGCGGGTGAGGTTCTCGAGGACGCTCCGCTCCGACTCGACCACATCGGCGGGGACGTCCTCCCGCCCGACCCACCGGGGGGCGGCCGACGCCACGTGCAGGGCGATGTCGTGGGCCGCCTCGGCGGCCTTGGGGTCGGAAGGGTCGACGCCGGCCAGCTCGACCAGCACCCCGATCGTGCCCCGCTCGTTCTGGATGTGCTTGTAGCCGTCGACCAGCCCACCCTCGGCCTGGTAGCGGGCCACCCGGCCCAGGGTGATGTTCTCGCCCAGCGTGCCGGCCATGCCCTTCACCAGGTCACCGACGGTCGTGGAGGGATCGCCGTCGTAGGGCTGGGAGGCAAGGTCGGCATCGCCCTTGGCCGCCACCTGGCGGGCCAGGGCGGCGACCGTCTCCTTGAACTGGGTGCCCTTGGCCACGAAGTCGGTCTCGCAACTGAGCTCGACCACCGCCCCCACGGAGCCGTCCACCACGACGTCGACAGCCCCCTGCTGGGCGGCCCGGCCAGCCCGCTTCTCGGCGCCGGCGATGCCCTTCTCCCGTAGCCAGGTCTTGGCCCGCTCGACGTCGCCCTCGTTCTCCTCCAGGGCGCGCTTGCAGTCCATCATCCCGGCGCCGGTCAGCTTGCGGAGGCTGGCGACGTCCTTGGCCGAAATCTCAGGCATGGGCATCCTCGGTGGTGGCTGCGGGGGCCTCTTCGGCCTCGGCGGAAGGCTCGGCGACGGGTGACTCGGAGGCGGCCGGAGGCGCGGCGGGAGCTTCTTCGGCCGCCTTCCTGGCCGCCGCCAGCCGCTCCTCGCGGGCCTTCTGAGCCGCGGCTGCTTCGGCCCGGGCCCGGGCCTGGCGCTCGGCCCGTTCCCGCTCGGCAACCGGGTCGGGCGGCGGGGTGGGTTCGGCCGGCATCGGGCTCGGCAGCACGCGACCCTTGCGGGAGGCCATGTACCGGCCCTCCTCGACGGCGTCGGCGATGACGCGGCACATCAGGGCGCTGGCCCGGATGGCGTCGTCGTTGCCGGGGATGACGTAGTCGATCAGGTCGGGGTCGCAGTTGGTGTCGACGACGGCCACCACCGGGATGCCGAGCTTGTTGGCCTCGGTGACGGCGATGTGCTCCTTCTTCGTGTCGATGACGAAGATGGCGTCGGGCTGCTTTTCCATGAAGCGGATCCCGCCGAGGTTCCGCTTGAGCTTGTCGAGCTCGCGGCGCAGGAGGAGGCCCTCCTTCTTCGGGACGGCGGCGAAGTCGGGCGAGTTCACCTGGCGCTCGAGGTCGTTCATCTTCGAGACACGGCCGTGGATCGTGGTGAAGTTCGTCAGCATGCCGCCCAGCCACCGCTGGTTCACGAAGGGCATGCCGGAGCGGCCCGCACCCTCGGCGATGGGCTCCTGGGCCTGCTTCTTCGTCCCGATGAACATGATCGTGCCGCCCTCGGCCGAGAGGTCACGCACGAAGTGGTAGGCCTTTTCGATCCGCTCCAGCGTCTGCTGCAGATCGATGATGTAAATGCCGTTGCGCTCCCCGAAAATGAACCGCTTCATCTTGGGGTTCCAGCGCCGGGTCTGGTGGCCGAAGTGGACTCCGGCCTCCAGCAGCTGCTTCATGGTCACGACAGCCACAGGCAGTGACTTCCTTTCCTCGGTTGTTGTTCCTCCGCCCGCTGTTGATGCACCGCAAGGGCGCACACCGTTGGATCTTTGCGGGCGTGTGAATTTCCCGACCAGGTCGGGTTACCGGCCAGTGTAACGGCAGGCCGGGGCATCCATCGGAGCCAGCGAGATGCGAGGTCGCGGGGGCTGGAACAGCTGGGCGGGGTCCTGCGGCTGGCCGTTGACGCGGTACCCGAAGTGGACCACATCGGGCTTGTGGCCAGGGCCCGTCCCGCCCGAGAAGCCGAGCACATCGCCCCGGCGGATGGGGGCGCCGGGTCGGACGGTCGCGCGGCGCAGGTAGGCGTAGGTGGTGCGCCGGGCGGCGGGGTGCTCGATGGCTACGGACCGGGAGCGGCCGACCCTTCCGGCGAAGGCGACGATGCCGTCGCCGGCGGCCCGCACGGGCGTGCCGGGCTCGGCCGCGTAATCAAGGCCGAGATGACGAGGGCCGAAGGGCCGCTCCGGGGGCTCATAGCCCCGGACGACGGGCCCGTCGACCGGTGGCGACCACGGCTGCTGCGCGGGCGCGGCGGTGGCCGGCGAACCGAGGGACAAGAGAACGACACTGACGGCGAGAGCGACCCGGCTTCTCTGCATCCTTCCTCCAGGAGGCGCGCTGACACGGACTTGGGGGAAGAGGGTGTGGCCGGGATCGGGGGTTCGGGGGTGTCCCCCGAAAAAGCTAGCCCGCCAGGCCGCGCTCGGGCTCGAGCAATCTCGAGCGGAGCTGCAGGATGCCCTTGGTATGGATCTGGCAGACCCTGGATTCCGTCACGCCGAGGACCTGCCCGATCTCGGCCAGCGTGAGGCCCTCGTAGTAGTAGAGCGTGAGGACGAGGCGCTCCCGCTCGGGCATCCCCTCGACGGCCTCGGCCAGGATCTGCTTGATCTCCTGGACCTCGAAGGCCTCGACGGGGTCGTCGGTACGGTCGGCAATGGTGTCGGCCAGGGTCGACTGGCCGCCGTCAGTCCCCTCGGACCCCGACAGGAGCTCGTCGAGGGGGACGATGCCCACCAGGGAGATCTGCGACAGCGTCTGGGTGAACTGCTCCCGGGTCATCGACAGCTCGTTGACGACCTCGTGCTCCTCCGGGGTCCGGTGGAGCTCCCCTTCGAGCTTGGCGTAGGCCCGCTCGATGGCCCGGGCCTTGGCCCGCACCGACCGGGGCACCCAGTCGATCGTCC
>JBOGFE010000157.1:0-3719 GCA_050741935.1 Acidimicrobiia bacterium
GCGCCGGGGACGTCACTCCTGGTGTCGGTTCTCCTGCGGCCCGCCCTGCCCGCCGGGGAGGTGCCGCTCGTGAACATCGCCGCCGGGGTGGCCGCGGTCGATGCCGTCCACGCCGCCGCCGGGTTCCGCCCCGGCCTCAAGTGGCCCAACGACCTCGTCGTCCCCGGGAGCACAGACCAGCGGAAGCTGGCGGGGATGCTCTCGGAGTCGTCGCCGTCCGAGGATGGCGGCCCGCCGGCGGTGGTGGTGGGCATCGGCTTCAACGTGACCGCCGGCGCCTACCCGGAGGAGCTGGCGGGCCAGGCCATCTCGTGCGAGGAGGAAGCCGGCCGGCCCGTGGACCGGGCCGAGCTCCTGATGGCCTTCCTGGAAGCACTCGAGCGGCGGTACGCATTGCTGCTGGCCGGCGGCGCGGCGGCGACCCTCGATGCCTACCGGGCCGACTCGGCCACCCTCGGCCGCCGGGTACGGGTCGAGCTCTCCGGCGGGGTGGTGGAGGGCGTGGCCGGCCGTCTGACCGGCAGCGGGGAGCTGATCGTCGTCCGGGACGACGGCGACGAGGTCCGGGTGAGCGCCGGCGACGTGATCCACCTCCGCCCGACGTGAAGACGTGCGGAGCACGGGTTCGTGGCTGGGGCTGGGGCCCCCGGCCACACGGCGATGAGCCGCAAGGCGAAGAGCCATGAGTACAGGCGCCGCCTGGCAACGGGCCCTGGTGACCGGCGCCTCGGGCGGGATCGGGGAGGCCCTGGCCCGCCGGCTGGCCGCCCGGGGATGCCACCTGGTCCTGGTCGCCCGGACGGTGCCGGCGCTGGATCAGCTGGCCGCCGAGCTCTCCGCCGCCCACGGGGTGGAGGCCGAGGTGCTGCCGGCCGACCTCATCACCGAGGACGGGGTGGCCGCCGTCGCCGCCCGGCTGGCGGACGGCGCCGGCCCGCCCGTCGACCTCCTGGTCAACAACGCCGGCTACGGCTCGGCCGGAAAGTTCGCCGAGCTCGACCCCGCCCGCGTGGCCGGGGAGGTCCGGCTCAACGTCCTGGCCCTCGTGCGCCTCACCTCGGCCGCCGTTCCCCCCATGGTCGCCCGGGGACGGGGCTCGATCCTCAACGTCTCCTCCGTGGCCGGGCTCCAGCCCATCCCCAACATGGCCACCTACGCCGCCACCAAGGCCTTCGTGACCCTGTTCTCCGAGTCGCTCCACGAGGAGCTGCGGGCCCAGAACGTGACCGTGACCGCCCTGCTCCCCGGCTTCACCAAGACCGGCTTCCAGGCCCGGGCGGGCGTGAGCCGCCTCCCGACGTGGGCGTGGATGGACGCCGGCCAGGTGGCCGACGCCGCCCTGGCCGCCACCGCCGCCGGCCGGGCCATCTGCATCCCCGGCCTGGCCTGGAAGGCCCTGTCGGCCGTCACGCGGCCCCTGCCGCGCTCCCTCCTGCGCCGGGTGATGGGCGCCGGCCAGCACACCTGGTGAACGGGCCGGGCCGGCCGGGGCCGGACTAGCGGTCGATGTCGGCGGCGACGAGCGCGGTGAAGGCTTCGGCCAGCTGAACGGTGACCGGACCGGGGGCCACGGGCAGCGGGGTGCCGTCCACCGCCGAGATGGCCTGGACCTCCCGGGTGGAAGAGGTGAGGAAGGCCTCGTCGGCGGTGGGGAGGGCGGACAGGGGAAGATCGTCCTCGCCGGCGTCGATCCCGAGGTCGCCGGCCAGCTCCAGGACGAGCGCCCGGGTGACGCCCAGCAGGCAGCCGGCGGCCGCCGGCGGGGTGCGCAGGCGGCCGCCGGCCACCACGAACACGTTGGTCCCGGTGCCTTCGCACAGCTCGCCCTTCGTGTTGGCGAACACCGCCTCGCCCGCTCCCAGCTCGGTGGCGTGGGCCAGCGCCCGCACGTTCTCGCCGTAGGAGATGGTCTTGAGCCCGGTCAGGGCCCCCCGCTCGTTGCGGGGCCACGGGACGGTGGCCACCGCCACTGTCTCGGGCCAGGGGGCGAGCGCGCTACCGGCCACGATCACGGTCGGGCGGGCATCCCCCCGGTCGGAGCCGAGCGGTGCCGGACCCCCGGTGACCGTGAGCCGCAGCCGGCCCTCGACCAGGCCGTTGGCGTGGAGGACGGCCTCGGCCGCCTCCCGCAGCACCTCACCGGTCGGCAGGGCCAGGCCCATGCCCGCCGCCGAGCGGGACAGGCGCTCCAGGTGCCGGGTCCAGGCGAAGGGGTGCCCGCCGTAGACCCGGAGCGTCTCGAAGACCCCGTCGCCGGTCAACAGCCCGTGGTCAAAGGGGGAGATGCGCGCCTCGCCCTCCTCGGAGAGGGCCCCGTCGACCCAGACGAACACGCCGGGCAGGGTATCCTCGGCGACTGCCGTGAGCGCACCTTTCCCTTCCTCCATGCGCGCCTTCGTGTGGCGCTGCCTCCTGGCCCTGGTCCTGGTCAGCGTGCTCGCGGCCGGTGGTTTGACCGGCGGATCGTGGTACCTGGACCACAAGCTGGGCCGGGCCGGCGAGGTCGACGTGGACCTGGCCAAGAACCTCCCCGGAGCCGTGAACTTCCTCATCCTCGGGTCGGATTCCCGGGCCTTCGTCACCGACGAGGAGGACCAGGCCAGCTTCGGCGACACCGGCGACGTCGGGGGCCAGCGGGCCGACGCCATCATCCTGGCCCGGGTCGAGCCGCGCACCCACCGCGGCCTGCTCGTCTCCTTCCCCCGCGACCTTCGGGTCGCCCACCCCGGCCGCAAGGGGCTGCACCGAATCAACGAGTCCTTCGAGCAGGGCCCCCAGGGTGTCATCGACGTCCTGGAGCAGAACTTCGGCGTGCCCGTCCACCATTACATCCAGCTCGACTTCGCCGGTTTCCGGGGCATGGTCGACGCCATCGGCGGCGTGCGCATGTTCGTGCCGTCGCCCGTGCGGGACCGCAAGACCGGTTTGGACGTGCCCGCGGCGGGATGCGTTGTCTTCGACGGGCGCCAGGCCCTGGCCTGGGTGCGCTCCCGCAACTTCAGCTATCTGGAGGCGGGGAAGTGGCGCACCGACCCGACGGCGGACATCGGCCGGATCGAGCGGCAGCAGGAGTTCATCCGCCGCCTCATGGCCCAGGCCATCCGCCGGGGCGCCCTCAACCCGTTGCGGGCCAACCGGCTGGCCGACGCCGCCCTGGCCAACCTCACCCTCGATTCCACCTTCCGGGTACGCGACGGCCTCCGCCTGGTGCGGGCCTTCCGGGGGGTGGGGCCGGCGGCGGTGGAGATGCTGGCCATCCCCACGATGCCCTCCGGCCAGCAGCTGCGCGTCAACGAGAAGGAGGCCGAGCCGTTGCTGGCCCGCCTCCGGGGCGAGGGCGACGATGGCGGTGCCGCCGTGCCCGCCGGGATCGTTCCCTCCCAGGTGCGGGTGCGGGTGCTCAACGGGTCGGGCGCCGACGGGGTGGCCGGCCAGACCCATGCCGCCCTGGCCGGCGCCGGCTTCGCCGTGGCCGGTGCCGCCGACGCCCAGCGCTTCGACTATTCGAAGACCGAGATCCACTACGGGCCCGGCGGTCAGGCCCGGGCCCAGCTGGTGTTGAGCTACCTGAAGGGCGGGGGCCGGCTGGTGGCCGACAAGGCGGTCTCCAACCCGGACGTCGTGGTGGTGGTGGGCCGGGACTTCAAGGGGGTGGCGGAGCGCCCCGGGGCCGCTCCCGCGCCGTCCTCCACCACGGCCACCCCCCCGGCATCCACGGC
>JBOGFE010000158.1:0-6337 GCA_050741935.1 Acidimicrobiia bacterium
CGAAGCGCCTGGTACTCGAGCCACCGGCTCAGGTAATCGGCCAGCGAGATCTCGCGGGGGAACGGGTCACCGCCCTGATCGAGAACGGTGAGCGCCTGCCGCAGCGCGACCTCGGCTTCCTTGCGGGTCCGGAAATCGCCCTTCCGCTTCTGCTGGCGGGGGCCCGCACCGCCGACGTCGAGGACGTAGGACCAGGTGCTGCCCCGCTTGCGGACATGTCCCTTCATGGTGGTCCTCCTCCTGATGTCACTGCCTGAACTCCTCTGGGACAGCGGCCTCCTCCCAAACCGCGTTCTTGGCCTGCGTGACCATGCCTTCGAGTTTGTTGGCCATGGATCGCAACTGGGTCTGCCAGCGCCCGAGGTCCCGAAAGGCCTCCTGGACGAGCTTGCCCAGGCGCACGTCGGCGAGGGCTCGTACGCGCTCCTGGGCCTCCGTGAGCACCTCAGGGTGAAGCTGGTCGAGGAACTGTTCGAGGCGAAGGGAGAGGAGACCGAGGTGGTGCCGCTCACCGAAGACCAGGTCGACCATGGTGGCCAAGGCCTTGCCGAGCGGGCCGGCATCGGGCGTCTCCAGTCGCACCGGGAGGTTCTCGGCCCAGGGAACCGGCGGCATAAAGAAGAACGTCACGGGCAGTTCGAAGGCCCGAGCGAAGGCCACGATCTCGTCGGCGTCGAAGTTCCGGATCCGCTCTCCGGCGACGGACCGCTCAGCCGCCGAGAAGTTGGCCTTGGACCATCGGGAGCCGACGTAGGGAGCGATGGCCTCGGCTGCCTGGTCTTGGGTCCAGCCTTTGCAGACGCGTGCTTGCGTGAGGTTGTAGGCGACGATCTGGTTCGGGGTCATCCCCCAGAACAGCGGAACCTCCGGCTCGGGCGCCGCGGATTTTTTCTTGGTCATCGCTGTCCGTTCGTGTCCGTTGGTGGCCGTTATTGTCCGGTGATTCACAGACGGTCAAATTTCCAGTTGACGCCGAGAATGACACGGGCGTAACTTCGGAGTCAAGCCCGGCCAGTTTCTCGCCCGGCGCTTGCGCTGCTGGAGGTGTGTCCTGTCGCTCGCTGACCTCCCCGAAGTTCCCACCGTCCCTGAGGCCGCAGCCGTGCTCAGGATCGGTCGCGGCGCCGCCTACGAGCTGGCCCGCCAGTGGCGGGGCTTCCCACCCCGACCCCTGACCACCCCTCCTCCCCCAGCCCGCTCGAACCCGACCACCCCCACACCCCGAACACCGTTCCCGACCCTCTCGCGCTGAAACTCCCGCCCCCCAATCGAACTGTCGAACTGACGCACTTGCACCTGGGGTGCGGGGCGGCGTTGTCAACGCTGCGGGCAACCTGAACGGGAACCTCAACGGGAATCGGGACCGATGCTGAGCATCGGGAAGTTGGGCCCCGGTCAGCAGCAGTACTACCTCGACACGGTGGCGCGAGGTGCCGAGGAGTACTGGACGAACGCCAAGGAGGCCCCCGGCCAGTGGGTGGGGCAAGGATCGGCGCGGCTGGGTCTGGCCGGTGATGTCGACGGTGACGACCTTCACCGCGTCCTGGAACACCGTGACCCGAGTTCGAGGTTGTCGTCGTCGCCGTTGTCTCCTCCCCACCGCTCCGGATGCACGCAGACAAACCAGCGAGGACCAGCGCGACAAGGAATCGCATCCCACGCGGCCGACGCCATCGACACGCTGGAGTTCCAGGGATACCAAGGGCCATCCAGGCGGCGATGCCCACCAGCGGCCTACTCCCTTTCGTGGACCCGTCAGGAGGCGAGCCGGTCGATCGCCCTCTTGGCGAGTTTGGTGAGGACGCCTCGGACCTCGGTCGCGCCCGTTGCGTCTTGAACCTGGATCGAGAAGGCGGCGACGCCGACGAGGACGTGGAGCGAGGCACCGCCGGCTAGGTAGGCGTCGTCCCCCACGCCGTCGACTGACTCGTCGTGTCCTCCCCTGCGAGAGGTGAACAACTTGGCAGCGTCGCCAGAGGCCTTCGGTACGAAGACGGTGATGGCACGTAAGCGGCTGGTCGTCGTGTATGAGCAGAGCCGACGGTCACCGGTCGGAACGTCGTCCGCTGTTCCGCCCCGGTCCTGGACGGCCACGATCTGGTCGATGCTGGCCACCCGCTCAGTCTTCGTGACCGTCGCTTCGGTCGTCGCAGCTACGTCGTCAGCGCTGAGGAGAGCGCACGGGTCCTCTGGTAACACAACTTGTTCGTCGTCTCCGTTGCCGCTGCAACCAACAAGGGCGAGAACGATCAGGACCGCGAAGCTCAGTGGCGGCGGATGCACGATCCCATCATCCCAGTCGGATGTTCCTCCGACGGTTCACGGGCGCCTCTGCGCCGGCCGTCCGCAAGGGCCCGACCCGTCGATACACGACGAATCGACACGAGGACGACGGGAGATGGCTAGACCCGACCATCGGAACCGGGAAGAACGTCCATTCCCCTCAACGTGGTCCCTCGGCCCGAGCTTCATGTACGTCTCCGGCGGGCAACACGAGCCACGGCAAGGCCGACCGCACCGGCCGCGAATGCCGCGGACACGATCCACCCCCACTGATTTTGGACGAGGTCGGCCAGCTTTCCACCCGCGCTCTTGTCGAACGATGGCTGACCGCTTGGGTGGGAGCCGCTGCAGACCGAGGCGGAAACCGTCCCGTCCGGTTCGACCTGGCCGTAGATCACCCACTCCTCATCTGGAGCCGGCATGATGCCCTCCGACACGGTCAAGACCAAGCCGCCGGGTTGGCTTCTGCTCGCCGTGGCTACCCGCAGGACGTCGGGCCCATCGCCCTTCCGGTATTCAAGAACACGCATGTTGGCGAAACCGTCCACCACCTGCCTGCCGCCGATCTCCAGCGTCCGCCCGGCAAGCACCCGCCCCTTGAAGACGACCTCGGCGGCCCGCACGGCGCCCTCCTCGGTGAGATTGCCGGTGCAGATCGCGGTGGCCGGTACAGCGCCGAGCGCCAGCAGAACCAGGGCGGAGAGAAGACAGAACAGCCTGCGCATCAGCATCCAGCGTGGCACGGCCAGCGTCGATTGTGTCCTCGACGCCGGCCAACGGGCCCTTGCGGTTCTTCGCCGGGTCCGAGGCTCCTGTTGGGCGTGCCGGTGTGCGGGCAGCAGCGACCTCCTCCAGACTGATCTCGGCTCCGTCTGCAAACGACTTGCCTAACGAACTGAGCGAAACGGTGCCGTACGGGACGACACCGCAGGCCACGCTCTCGGCGCAAAGCAGCAGGTCAGCCGCCTAATCCATCACGGGACGGCACCAGGCGACACCGCCGGAAAGGCTCTTAAAAAGCGCTGAGCGCAAGCTCGTGTGGGTTCGAGGCCCACCGCCCGCACCGATCACAGGTGCCCGGGATCCACGAAGCTCGGCTCGGGGGGGAGCGGCTCGCCCGCCCCGGAACTCAAGCCGGCACGTCCGGGCGCCGATGTACCAATCGTGGCTCGTCCGCTGAACATCGAGCGGATCGGGGAAAGCTTCGACGACGTCCTCGCTGCCGCTCAGACCGGCGCGGAGTGGGCCGTGGCCGTCCTCTACCGGTCGCTCCAACCCCGGCTCCTCCGCTTCCTGCGCGCCCAGGCGCCCCAGGATGCCGAGGACATCGCCTCGCAGGCCTGGCTCGAGGTGGCCCGGGGCCTGCCCCGCTTCACCGGCGGGGAGGACGACTTCTGCGCCCTGGTCTTCACGGTGGCCCGCCGGCGGCTGGCCGACCAACGCCGCGCCACCCGTCGCCGGCCGGTCGAGCCGGTCGGCCACGATGCTCTCGTCACCCTGGCCGGGGCCGACCCGGCCGACGTCGAGGCGCTCGCCAACCTGCAGGGCGACGAGGCGGCCCGGCGCATCGCCGCGCTGCTACCGGCCGAGCAGGCCGAGATCGTGCTCCTCCGGGTGCTGGGCGGGTTGAGCGTGGACGAGGTCGCCCGTCTCGTCGGGCGGAAGCCCGGCACCGTCCGCGTGATCCAGCACCGGGCCCTGCGCCGCCTGGCCCGCGAACTCGGCGATGACCTTGTAACGCGGCCGGCCGCCCGGAGATGAAAAGGGTGACTATGGCCGCACACCGCCGTTCACTCGATCCGGGCACCGTCGACGGTCTCGTCGCCGGCCGCGTCGGTCCCGACGACGCCCCGCCCGGTTACCGGGGGGTCGCCGGCATGCTCCAGGCGGCCGCCTCGTCATCGGGCGACAGCGCCTCGATCGATGATGCCGATCCGGTCGGCAGCCTCGCCGCCGCCATCCGCGAGGAGCTCGCCACCCCCGCGAGCCCACCGGCAAGGAGGCACCCCGTGCTGAAGAAGCTCCTGGTGGGCAAGGGCATCGTCGCCCTGGCCACCCTCACCCTCTCGGCCAGCGCCGTCGGCGCCGCCACCGGCAACCTGCCCGACTCCGTGCAGGACAAGGTCGCCAAGGTGGTAGCCCACGCCGGTGTGAACATCCCCCACTCCAACCACGGCGTCGAGCGGGTCACCGACGACAGCTGCGTCCCGGCCGCCGACGACGGCTCCTTCGCCCGCAACCGGGGCCAGTACCTGCAGCAGCAGCGCGCCGAGAGCCGGGAAGCGTTCGAGGCGGCCAAGGAGACCCGGTGCGGCATGCCCGTCCAGTCGGGCGCCGACGAGGCCGGCGAGGCCCCCGAGGCTCCGGAGAGCCCCGACGTCGAGGGCAGTGACCACAGCCGGTCCGGTGAGGACCACGGCGCCCCGGCCGACAACCCGGCCGGCGTCACCACCCCCAAGTCCGACAAGGCCAACCCCGCGGCCGACGCCGGCCCGGCCAACTCCGGCAAGGCCAATCCCGCCGGCGACGACCACCCGACCGGCAACGATCACCCGACGGGCGACGACAACCCCGGCGGGCGCCGGTAGGCGGAACCCGGGCACCAGGTCGGCCGCCGGTCAGGCGGGCTCCCTGGGTCGCTGATACTCGGGCCAGGTTGCCGACAGCGCACGGGCGAGGCAGTCCACGGTGCTCGGGTACCCGTCGTCCTCGAAGGCGAGTGGCTCCCAGCGCCCGTCGTCGAGCCACCGGTCGTCGAGGAGCCGGAAGAGCTGGCCCCGCTCTTCGGGGGTGAGGGATCTCATGGCGGCCAGTCCCACCAGCCCTCCCGCCCCGACCTGATACGACCCGGAGGCGGCGGCGGAGTGGAGCAGCGCCTCTCCGATCAAGCCACCGCCGAGAAAGTTGAGCGCGCCGAGACACACCAGGCCGCCGCCAGTGTCGGAGCATGACGCTCCTCCGGAAGCGACCGGCCCAGCCTCTCGGCGGAGGCGGCGGCGCTCGCCGGGCAGAGGACGAGCGCATAGGCAGCCACTGCGCCAACACGTCCTCGATGGTCATCTGGTCCCCGACGTCCTCGCCAGGGTCGGCATCGTACGCTTGGCCATGCTGGGAACGGGTTAAGGCCCGAGCTTGATCCCGTACAGGCAGAAGTTGGCCATGTCGCCGACGAGCCCGTCCCACCCGACCCCGTCCTCGGTGAGCCAGGGCTCGGCGATCACCATCCCGATGGTCAGCGCCACGGCCAGACGGGTGGCGGGCGGCACCACCGAGGGCGAGAACCAGCCCCGCACGGCGGCCTCGTGCTCTCCGATGAGCTGCAGCTCCGAGAACATCTGGGTCATGGCGGCCCGCAGGTCCGCCATCACGTCCAGGTCGGGCTGACCGCTGGCGGCCACCAGGCTCGTGAGCGCCTTCCGGTGGGCGGTGAGGTTGTCGTAGAGGTACTCGATCATGGCCCGCATGAGACGCTCGGCTTCCCAGGGCTGGTTCAGCTGTTGACGCCACGTCGCTCCGAACTCGCCGATGAAGGCGAGGAAGGGTAGGAGGACGGCTTCCCGGAACAGCTCGGACTTGGTGGGGAAGTGGCGGTACATGGCGGACATGGCCACGTCCGCCTCCGAGGCGATGGTCCGCATCTTGGCGTCGACGTAGCCATGGCGGGCGAACTCGGCCGCGGCGGCATCGAGGAGGAGCTGGCGGACCTCGGCCGGCCGGCGTCGCGAGGCGGTAGGAGCGGGCGCACCCATTCCTCGAAGGTACCGCACAGCCGCCGCCGCGGGCGGCATTGAGGGAGACAGGATTCCCTTACTTAAGGAGACAGAGTTCCCTTGACAAGGAGACGAAGTTCCCTTACCTTCCAGCAACATGAACACTCATTCAGTTCGCACGCGATTCCCCACCGTCGGCGTTCTCGCTCTCATCGCCATGGTGGGCACCGCCTGTGGGTCTCGCCTGTCCACCCCGGAGCTCCAGGCCGCCCAGGGACAGTTCCCCGTGGCGGCCGCCACCCGCCAGGCGCCCTCGGCCGGACCCACCGACGCCGGCCCGGCGG
>JBOGFE010000159.1:0-2818 GCA_050741935.1 Acidimicrobiia bacterium
GCCCCGGACGGCTTCGCCGGCGAGCTGCGGCACTACCAGGCCGAGGCCCGGGGCTGGCTGGGGTTCCTGGACCGGGCCGGCCTCGGTGGCTGCCTGGCCATGGACATGGGCCTGGGCAAGACGCCGACCGTGCTCGCCCACCTCCTCGAGCACCGGGAGCAAGGGCCGGCCCTGGTCATCGCCCCCGCCGCCGTCCTGTCCAACTGGGCGGCGGAAGCCGGGCGCTTCACGCCCGACCTGGACGTGCGCATCCACCACGGCGCCGACCGGGCCGGGGCCGAGGACGTCGCCGAGGAGGTGGCGGGCGCCGACGTGCTGCTCACCACCTACGCCACCGCCGTGCGCGACGTCGACGCCCTGGCCGAGATCGAATGGGCCCGGCTGGTGGTGGACGAGGCCCAGGCCATCAAGAACCCGGGCAGCGACACCGCCCAGGAGCTGCGCCGCCTGTCGGCCCGCAGCCGGCTGGCGCTCACCGGCACGCCGGTGGAGAACGGGCTGGGCGACCTGTGGGCCATCCTCGATTTCACCAACCCGACCCTGGTCGGACCCCGGAACACCTTCGTCGAGGCCCTGTCCCGCACCGGCGACGGGAAGGGGCGGGCCGGCGAGACGGCGCTGCGGGCCCTCAACGGCCTGCTCGTGTTCCGGCGCACCAAGGCCGAGCCCGAGATCGCCGCCGAGCTGCCGGACAAGATCGACGAGATGGACCGCTGCGCCATGACCCCCGAGCAGGTCGGCCTGTACCAGGCGGTGCTCGACAACCTGCTGGCCGAGGGCCCCGAGGACGCGGACCGCGGGGCGCGCAAGGGCCACATCCTCGCCGCCATCACCCACCTCAAGCAGATCTGCGACCATCCCGCCGCCTACCTCGACGACGACACCGGCCCCCTCGACGGGCGTTCGGGCAAACTGGCCCGGCTCGAGGAGCTGGTCGAGGCGGTCTTCGAGTCCGGGGAGCGGATGCTGGTGTTCACCCACTTCGCCCGCTGGGGTGAGCGCCTGGCCGCCCACCTGACGAAGCGGACCGGGATGGAGATCGGTTGCTACCACGGGGGCATGACCCGCCTCGCCCGGGACCGCCTGGTGAAGGAGTTCCAGGAGGGCACCGGCCCCGGGGCGCTGGTCCTGTCCATCAAGGCCGGCGGGACGGGACTGAACCTCACCGCCGCCAGCCACGTCGTCCTCTACGACCGCTGGTGGAACCCGGCCGTCGAGGACCAGGCCCGGGACCGGGCGTGGCGGATCGGCCAGGCCCAGACGGTCGTCTGCCACCGCCTGGTGTGCCCGGGGACGGTGGACGAGCGGGTCGAGGAGGTGGTGGCGGGCAAGCGCCACATCGCCGACCTGGTGCTGCCGGCCAGCAGCTCGCTGGGCGACCTCGAACCCGACCAGCTGCGCATCGCCCTCGGCCTCGGGCCCAACGCCGTGGTGGACGAGGTGGCCGGGTCGAACGTCGACGACGAGGCGGCGGCATGAGCAACGGCGGGAACGGTCGGGCCTCCGGAGGCGGCGGGAACCGCAAGGCGCGCCCGACCCGGGGCCGGGGTGGCTCCGGCCAGTCGCCGGGCTCCAACCAGAACCAGTCCGCCGCCCGCCGGGGGCGCAACGACGCCGACTTCTGGGGCCGGCCGCCCGAGTCCCCGCCGCCGGTCATCAAGGTGCGCCCCTCCACCGACCCCGCCGCGCTGCCCCGATCGCTGGGCGACCCTCCGCTCGGGCCCAACCCGGCGGCGGCCGCTCACCACCTGGCCGTCATCTACGAGGAGGCGGTCCGGGCCGGCACCGCCCTGGCGGCGGCCAGCGGCCTGCTCGAAGTCGAGGAGGAAGCGGCCGTTCTCGCCCCGGACTAGTCCCCCTGACTAGCCCAAAACGCAAACGGGACTTCTTCCGACAAGCCCTTCCAGGGCCGTTACGGTCGCTCGCGGGGCGTGCCGAAACCCTCCTTAAGCCCGCGCAAAGTCCGCGTCCTGTTCGCGGCGATCGGAGGCATGGTGGCCGGCAGCATCGCAATGACCCGTCCCCGGACGAGAGACAGTTTCACGAAGGCCGTGGCGGCCGGTACGGCCGTGGTGTTCCTGGCCGGCGTGGCCACCGCCTTCGCCCGCTCCGGCTCCGACGGGACCGCCTTTGACGTGCGGGCCGCCGCTCCCAGCGTGGGGGCCACGGCCGACGGCACCATCCAGACCCCGCTCGGGTCCCTCGGCACCACCACCAAGAAGACGACCAGGAAGACCACCCCCCTGACCGCCGGCGCCGGTGTCTCGGCCCCGGCCGCCGGGGTGGGGGCCGGAGCCAACGCCACCACCGCGCCCAGCGCCGGCGCGCTTTCCAACGTGGGGGTGACGGGCACGGTGCGGGCCACCACCCCGTCGACCTTCGGGTCGGTGGTCCCGGGCAGCGTGGTCAAGCCGACCTCGACGACGCCCAACGTGGCGGTGGACGCCAGCGGCAGCCTCACCCTGCCGGGCCTCGACGTGCCCGTGCTCAGCGGTCTGCTCGACGGCCTGGGCGTGAGTGAGGTGCCGGTCGTCTCCGAGCTCCTCAACGGCCTCTCCCCCGAGGTGCTCGCCCTCGTCAACCAGCTGCTCGGCTCGGTGCCGGCCACCGACCTCCTGGCCCTGCAGGACATCCTGGGGACGCTGCCCGCCGGCGTCGTCCCCGACCTGACCGCCCTCCTCGGTGGCGTGTCCCCCGAGGGGCTGCCGCTGATCGGCCAGCTGCTCGCCGGGCTGCCCACGGGGAGCGCCCCGCTGGCCGGCTCCGTGCTCGGCTCGCTGACGCCGGCGGGCGTGCCGGCGCTGGGCGGGCTGTTGAC
>JBOGFE010000160.1:0-7444 GCA_050741935.1 Acidimicrobiia bacterium
TCTACGCCCTCTCCAACTACGACCCCTTCAGCGGCGTCTACGTGCTGTCCCGGGGGATCGTCGGCTCGAAGGGCGACATCCCCAAGGTGGCGTCGCCCATCTACAAGCAGAACTTCGACCTGCGCACCGGGACCTGCCTCGACAAGCCCGAGGTCTCCGTACCGACCTGGGCCATCCGGCGCCGCCACGACCGGGTGGAGGTCGCCCGGCCTTGACCCCCACCGCGACGACGGAGACAGGCCGCCCACCGGGCCTGCTGACCCTGATCGACCAGTGCCTGGCCGAGCAGTCCGACCTCAGCGCGGTGGAGCGCTTCTCCAGCCGCCACGACGCCGGCCTCCTGCCCGAGGCCGGCCGGTGGCGGGACCTCCTCCCCGCCACCGGTCCCGGTCCGGGCCAGCAGTACGGCTTCGAGGTCGACCTCGACTCCTGCACCGGGTGCAAGGCGTGCGTCACCGCCTGTCGCAGCCTCAACGGCCTCGACGAGGACGAGTCGTGGCGCACCGTGGGGGTGCTGCACGGGGGCGGGCTGTCCGGGCCCGGGGCTGCGGGGCTGGCCCCCGTACCGGGTGGCTCCCACCTCCAGACGGTGACCACCACCTGCCACCACTGCGTGGAGCCGGCGTGCCTCAGTGGCTGTCCGGTCGACGCCTACGAGAAGCATCCGATCACCGGCATCGTCCACCACCTCGACGACCAGTGCATCGGCTGCGGCTACTGCACCTTCACCTGCCCCTATGACGTGCCCCGGTTCAACCCGGCCCGGGGCATCGTCCGCAAGTGCGACATGTGCTCGGGCCGCCTCACCGCCGGGGAGGCGCCCGCCTGCGCCCAGGCCTGCCCCAACGGGGCCATCCGGGTCGTGGTGGTCGACCAGGCGGAGGCCAGAGCGCGGGCGGTGGCCGATGGCGGCCTCGTCCCCGGAGCGCCGCCCTCGAGCCTCACCACGCCCACGACCCGCTACCGCTCGGCCCGGAGCCTGCCCGCGGACATGGCTCCGGCCAGCCGCTTCGCCCTCCGGCCGTCGGAGCGGCACTGGCCCCTGGCCGTGATGCTCGTCCTCACCCAGCTGTCGGCCGGGGCGTTCGGCGCCGACCTGGCCCTGCGGGCCCTGGCCGGTCAGGGGGTGGCCGCCACGCTGCGGCCGGCCAACGCTCTGGTCGCCCTCGGCCTCGGGCTGGTGGCGCTGGCGGCCAGCATCCTGCACCTGGGCCGGCCGCTCCAGGCCTGGCGGGCGGTGATCGGGTTGCGCCACTCCTGGCTGTCCCGCGAGATCGTGGCCTTCTCCGCCTTCGCCACCCTCGCCTTCGCCTATGCCGGCGCCGTGTGGGTGGGCCCGGACCGCACCGGCGCCATGGTCGACGGGCTGGGCTACCTGGTGGCCCTGGCCGGCGCCGCCGGGGTGGGGTGCTCGGTCATGATCTATGCCGTCACCCGCCGGGTGTGGTGGCGGGCCGGACGGACGGCCATCCGCTTCGCCCTCACCGCCACCGCCTGTGGGTTGGCCACCACCCTCGCCACCACCCTGGCCAGTGCCCTCGCCCGCGGCGGTCACGAGGGTGCCCGCGTGGCGGGCGACGTCGGGTTCCCCCTCGCCCTGCTGGTGGCGGGCGCCGTGACCCTGAAGCTGACCTGGGAGATCACCTTCCTGGCCGGCGGCGGGGGCCACATCGAGGATCTTCAGCGCAGTGCCGCGCTGCTGAGGGGTCCCGAGCTCGGCGACCTCACCCGGTGGCGCTTCGGCCTCGGCCTCGTGGGTGGTGTGGCCCTCCCGCTGGCGATCGCGGCCCTGTGCGGCGCCACCGAGCCGTCCCTGAGTCTGGCCACCGCGCTCGCCGTTCCGGCGGCGGCGCTGGTGGTGGCGGCCGAGCTGTGCGAACGGGCGGGGTTCTTCGCGGCCGTCACCTCCCCGTCCATGCCCCGCGAGCTGCCGTGACCGTCATCACCCCGGGCGACACCGGCCCGCCGGGCCGCTTCCGGCGGCGCGACGGGCACCTCACCGCCGAGCTCCGCCGGGAGCACGGTGGGTTCGGGCTGGGGCAGGTCCCCGTGCGCCTCAAGCCCACCGCCACCACCTCCATGGTCTGTGGCTTCTGCTCGACCGGCTGCTCCCTCGACGTCCACCTGCGCGACGGGGCGCCGGTCAATCTCTCGCCCACGGTCTCCTCACCCGTGAACCTGGGAATGGCCTGCCCCAAGGGCTGGGAGGCGCTCACACCCCTGTCGGCGCCCGACCGGGCCACCACCCCGTTGTGGCGCAACCGCCGGGGGCATCTCGAGCCGGTGGACTGGGACGAGGCGCTGGGTCATTTCGTGGAGCGGGTCCGGGCCGTCCAGGAGGCCCACGGTCCGGCGGCGGTGGCCTTCCTCGGCACCGGGCAGCTGCCCACCGAGGAGCTCGCCTTCCTGGGTGCCCTGGCCAAGTTCGGCATGGGGATGGTCCACGGCGACGGCAACACCCGCCAGTGCATGGCCACGTCCGTCGTGGCCTACAAGGAGACTTTCGGCTTCGACGCGCCGCCCTACACCTACGCCGACTTCGAGGCCTCCGACGTCATCGTGCTGTGGGGCTCGAACCTGTGCGTGGCCCACCCGATCCTGTGGGAGCGGATCTGCCGCAACCGGAACCGACCCGAGATCGTCGTCGTCGACCCCCGGCGGACCGAGACCGCTGTGGCGGGGACCCGCCACGTGCCCCTGCGCCCGAAGTCGGACCTGGCCCTGGCCTATGGCCTGGCCCATCTCCTCATCCGGGCCGGCCATGTCGACGGAGCCTTCCTGGCCGCGTCGACGTCGGGCTTCGACGAGTTCGCCCGGCATGTGGCCGGCTGGACGCCGGGACGGGTGGCGGCCGAGACCCGCATCCCCGAGGCCGACCTGGAGGCGCTGGCCGCCCTCATCGGGCGGGGGCAGCGGGTCGGCCTGTGGTGGACGATGGGCGTGAACCAGAGCCACGAGGCGGTGCTGACCGCCGAGGCCATCATCGCTCTGGCCCTCATGACCGGGAACATCGGCCGGCCCGGCACCGGCGCCAACTCCATCACCGGGCAGTGCAACGCCATGGGCAGCCGGATGTTCGCCAACACCACCAACCTCTTCGGCGGCCGCGACTTCGCCGACGGCGCCCAGCGGGAGGAGGTGGCCGGGATCCTGGGGATCGACGGCGGCCGCATCCCGGCCGAGCGCAGCCTGGCCTATGACCAGATCATCGAGGGGATCGTCTCGGGACGGATCCGGGGCCTGTGGGTGGTGGGCACCAACCCGGCCCACTCCTGGATCAACCGGTCCCACCTCGACGACGTCCTCGACCGCCTCGACTTCCTCGTCGTCCAGGACATGTACTCGACGACGGACACCGCCCAGCTCGCCGATCTCGTGCTGCCCGCGGCCGGCTGGGGCGAGAAGGAGGGGACGTTCATCAACTCCGAGCGGCGCGTCGGGCTGGTCAAGCGGGTGGCGCCGGCGCCCGGCCAGGCCCTGGCCGACTTCCACATCTTCCGCCTGCTGGCCGGCGCCTGGGGCTGCGACGACCTGTTCTCCGAGTGGGACTCACCCGAGGCCGTCTTCCGGATCCTCCAGCGCCTGTCCGCGGGCCGCCCCTGCGACATCACCGGCATCGACGGCTACCGGATGCTCGACGAGGTCGGGGGCATCCAGTGGCCCTTCCCGCAAGGATCCCAGGTCCCACCCGAGCCGGAACGGCGGCTGTTCGAAGACGGGCGCTTCCACCATCCGGACGGCCGGGCCCGGTTCGTGTTCGGGGAGTCCCGTCCGCCCGCCGAGGCCACCAGCCGCAGCTACCCGCTGGTGCTGCTCACCGGCCGGGGGTCGGCCGCCCAATGGCACACCCAGACCCGCACCGCCAAGTCGCCGCTGCTGCGGGCCCTCGGCCCCGGTGAGCCCTACGTCGAGATCGCCCCCGCCGACGGGACCCGGATCGGCGTCGCCTCGGGGGATCGGGTGGTGGTCCGCTCCGCCCGGGGCTCCGTCACGGTGCGGGCGCTGGTCACGCCGACCATCGCCGAGGGCCAGGTCTTCCTGTCCATGCACTGGCCCGAGACCAACCTGCTCACCCAGCCGTCGTTCGATCCGTCGTCCCGTCAGCCCTCGTACAAGCACTGCGCCGTGGAGCTCTCCCGCCCCGAAGCCTGGGAGTGAACGGCCCCGGCGCCGGCGCGCGCCGATGCCCCTCCCGGCGAATACGCTGGCGCCTCCATGGCGACGCTGGTGACCTTCCATGCCCATCCCGACGACGAGGCCATCGCCACCGGCGGCACGATGGCCCGGGCGGCCGCCGACGGACACCGGGTGGTGCTCGTCACCGCCACCAGTGGCGACCTCGGCGAGGTCGTCGAGGGCTTTCTCGCCCCGGGGGAGACCCTGGGCGAGCGCCGCACGACGGAGCTGGCGACGGCGGCCGAGATCCTGGGTGTGGCCCGCACCGAGATCCTCGGCTACCGCGACTCGGGCATGATCGGCACACCCGCCAACGACGACCCGGCGTGCTTCTGGCAGGCCGACATCGACGAGGCGGCGGCCCGGCTGGCCGCCATCCTCACCGAGGAGTCGGCCGACGTCCTCACCATCTACGACGACCACGGCAACTACGGCCACCCCGACCACATCCAGGTCCACCGCGTCGGCATCCGGGCCGCCGAGCTGGCCGGCGTGACCCGGGTCTACGAGGCGACGATCAACCGTGACCACCTGGTCCGGCTGCTGACCCAGGCGGCCGAACGCGGCGTGCTGGCCGGGCCCGACATCGACGGCGTCGATCAGACCATGGGCCTGCCCGAGTCCGAGCTGACCACGGCCGTCGACGTCTCGGCCCATCTCGACGCCAAGCGCGCCGCCATGGCCGCCCACGCCAGTCAGATCTCCGAGACGTCCTTCTTCATGGCCCTGCCCCCCGAGACGTTCGCCGCCGCCTTCTCCACCGAGTGGTACCGGCGCCGCGACGTCACGCCGGCGGACAGGGAGGCCGACCTCTTCGGCTGACGCGTCAGGCGCGACTCTGGCCGCCCCGCTGGCTCGGCTCGGTATGGCATGCTCATGGCCATCGTTGCGAGCCAAGGCGGGAAGCCCGTGGAACACATCCAGGTCACTGTGACCTTTCCGAAGATCACGCCTGACAACCTCGACGAGTTCAAGAGGCTCGCTGGCGAGGCCCTGAAGATCGCCGCTGACGAACCCGGCGTACTGCAGTACGACTGGTTCTTCAACGCCGATGAGACCGGGTGCGTGGTGCGTGAGACCGTCGAGAGCTCGGACGCCGTCCTGATCCACCTCGGCAGGGTGGGTGACATCCTCGGACCGGTGGTTCAGCTCGGCGGCGGCATCGAGATCGAACTGTTCGGCGGCAGCCCATCAACCCAGGTCGTCGAAGCACTCAACGCGTTCAGCCCCACCTACTACTCGTACTTCCAGGGGAAGTAGGGGTCACCCCCTACTCAGCACGAGACGGGGGACTATGGGCCGGGGGCGGTGCCCCGGTGTCCGGCGATCGACCTTCCTGACGTTGCGGTCCGCACCCACCGCTGACCCGGCCAACCGGTAGCACCCGGGTGCTCGGCCGGAAAAAACACGGTTGACATTTCGTATGTACGTTCGGTAGTGTGCGGTCGCCTGGTCGGTGGAGTGACTCGCCACCATGGCCTCGAGGGGTCGCCCTCCTTTCCGGTATCGGACGCTGGCGCTGTGGCGCGCTGGGCGAACGAGGAGGAGGTGGCATGCCCGACGGTCCCATGAGTCTGAGCCAGGCGCTGCGCGCCTCTCTGGCGGGGTTCGACCCGAAGCGCTGGACGGGGGAGGACGCGGCGGCCATCGCCGAGGATCTGGCGGCCACAGCCAAGGCGTGCGATGCCGCTCGGGTGCGGGCGGCGGCGCGGGCGGCGGAGTGTGGGGCGCACCGCAGCAAGGGGTTCGCCGACGCGGCCGACTGGCTGGCGCGAACCAGTGGGACGTCGACGGTGGAGGCCAAGACGGCGCTGGCCACGACGACAGCGTTGGAGAATATGCCCGATACCCGGGCGGCGGTTGCGGCGGGGGAGCTGTCCTTGGAGCAGGCCACGGTGGTGGCCGAGACCGCGGCGGAGTGTCCCGGGTCTGAAGGCGCCATGTTGGACGCGGCCCGGAAAGGGAGCCTGCGGTCATTGAAGGACAAGGCCCGCCAGACCCAGCTGGCCGAGATCGATCCCGAGGTACTCGGCCGGCGCCGGCACCAGGCCCGGACGTTTCGCCACTGGCGCGACAGGCTGGGCATGGTCGGCTTCGCCGGAGCTTTGCCCCCCGAGGTGGGACTGCCGCTGGTGAACCGCCTCGACGCCGAGGCGGACCGGCTTCGCCGGCAGGCCAGACGCGACGGCGGCGTCGAGAGCTGGCACAACTACGCCGCCGACGCCCTCGTGAAGCTGTCCTCGGGGTCCGGTTCAGGCCGGGCCCCGAGGGCCGATCTGGTCATCGTCTGTGACCTGCGGGCCTACCGGCGGGGCCATGCCCATCCCGGCGAGCCCGTTCATCTCATCGGCGGGGGGCCCATCCCCGTCTCCCTGGTCAAGGAACTCGCTGAGGACGCCTTCTTGAAAGCCGTCCTCCACGACGGGGTCGACCTGCACACGGTGAAGCACTTCGGCCGGCACATCAAAGCCGAGGTCCGCGCCGCCCTGGAGCTGGGCCGGCCACCGGAGTTCACCGGCATCACCTGCGCGGAGGCCCATTGCGACCGGCGCTACCACCTGGAATGGGACCACATCGACCCCCACGCCAACTGGGGTCCCAGCGCCTACGACAACTTCCAAGGTCTCTGCTGGGCGCACCACCAGGAGAAGACCAGCCGTGACCGGCAGGGCGGCCTCCTCGGACCGCGTGAACCAGGACCCGACCCGCCTTGAGGCGCGACCTGTCGGGGACGGCCGGAATTGAAGACAGAAGGAGACCGGGATTGAGCCCGGTGCGCCTACCCCAGCTCGTGCATGGTGTTCCAGCCGTCGACCGTGGTGTTGATGATGTCCGGGGCGGCGGCCAGCGTCTTGGGGAACCACTCGAAGAACTCTTTGAAGTGCTCGGTCTTCACGTGCTCGTCTCCGGCTTCGGAGGACTCGAAGGCCTCGACGATGGAGAACTGGTTGGGCGCGTCGATGCTCTCGAACACGTTGAACTCGACGTTGCCGGGCTCGGCCCGGACGGCGGCGGCGTAGCGCTGGATGCCATCCAGCCACGTCTCCCGCTCTTCCGGGCGGATCGGGACCTTGAGCACGATGAAGATCATGGTGGCTCCTTGGGTTTCACGTGCGTGCCGGGCTGCAGGTGCGAGGAGTCACTGCAAATCCAGGCGAATCCTGGGGGTCGTGATGTTATCCAAGGCGCGGGGCGGCGGCCTAGTGCGGGGCGGCCGGCGGGGGCTCCTCGCCGGGCGGTGGGGTGCCCGGGTCGCCGGGGGGTGCCG
>JBOGFE010000161.1:0-5318 GCA_050741935.1 Acidimicrobiia bacterium
TCTATTTGTTCGAACAGAAATTGCTCGGCGACGCGCCTTATCCCTTCGACCAAGACGAAATGGAACGCTCCAACATTGCGAAGAAGCTTGAGCTTGCGAATCAAAGGCGAGAGGCGAAGAAGCTTCACAGCACTCCACTGACCGGCCGTTAAGTAAACTTCCGGGGCGAGGAGGCGGACATGAGTGGCACCCGGGAGCGGATCCTGGCGGTGGCAACGGAGTTGTTCATCGACCAGGGCTATGAGGCGACCTCGCTGCGTCAGATCGCCGACCGCCTGGGAATCACCAAGGCCGCGCTCTACTACCACTTCCAGTCCAAGGAACAGATCTTCACTGCCCTCCTGGAGCCGGTCAGCCCTGTCCTGGCCGGGTTCATCGATCAGATGGTGGCGGCCGAGGGGCTCGAGGGCTGGGCCGAGGCCCTCGACTGGGTCCTGGTCCAGATGCTCGAACACTTCGACCTCTTCAAGCTCACGCTGCGCAACCGCCAGGCCATGGCCGAGCTCCAGTCGGCCATCGAGCACAGCGGGAAGAACGAGAAGATCCGCGCCGCCATCCGGGACAAGGCGGCTGACGTTCCCCAGCAGATCCGGATGATCGCTGCCCTCGGCGCCATCAGCGCCTTCGACGACTGGGCCCCCGACCTCCTCACCGATGAGCCGGAGGTGGTCGTGGCCGAGCTGCGGGCCGCCACCCGTGACATCCTCGGCCTGCCCAAGCTGCGCCGGCCCCGACCGAACCTGGTCGAGGTTCCTCGGGATGGCCTGGGGACGTCCTAGCCCGCCACCGCCCGCGCCTGGCGCCGGGCCCGGGCGCTCCCCGCGCAGGCGCCGATCACGCCGAAGGGGACGGCGAAGAGCACGAGGAGGACGAGCGTCCACCACAGGGCGTCACCGAGGTTCGAGCCCAGGGGGATGGTGTCGGCGTCGAGGAGGGAGCCGCCGATCTGGCGCTGCCACCGCGGGTCCTCGACCAGCCAGGCCACGATGGCCAGCGGCAGGCCGAGCACGAAGGCCCACACGCACGCCTGCAGGCCGGCCCGCAACGACCGGCCGGCACGAGCCGCCGCCGCCGAACCGCAGGCGAAGACGGCGACCGACCCGAGCCAGAGCTGTTCCATCAACCCGTCCTGGAGATCCGTCGCCCCGTTCAGCGCCAGCCGGGACAGGAGCATGGTCCCGGCGCCCAGCACGAGTGCCATGCCGACGCCGAACCACCGCTGGGGGCCGCGGACGACCAGCGTCCGGGGCGGGAACAGGGCCAGGCCCGAGCCGGCGGCCAGGACGGTAGCGAAGACCACCGCGGTCACCGGTGGGAGGCCCCCGGCCGCCGACGGGTACTCGCCGAGGTAGAAGACGATGGCGGCGATGCACGCCCCGGCGCCGGCCAACGCCGTCCCGGCGATCACCAGCCCGGAGGCGGCCAGGCGCTCCCGCCGCCAGCGGGGGGCCAGGGCGATGGCCAGGGCGGCGACCAGGCCGGCGAAGGTCAGGGCGAACACGCCGGCGCCCCGTACCGCCCCCGCCGTCAACCAGGCCACCGCCACCGCCACGACGGACAGCGCCGCGGCCACGGCCATCGCCGCCGAGAGACCTTGAGGAGCGAGAGCGGCCCGGAGGCCGCCGGCGGCGAAGCGCCACCGCGCCCCGGCGTCGCCGAGGTGGGCGAGCTCGGCCGACATGGCGTCTCCCCACTCCCGCCGGTCGTCGGGCAGGAGGACCGTGGCCAGTGCCAGCAGCCGGGCCGGACCGTCGAGCTCGTGGACGCGCCCCCCGGTGCGCCGCCACCACGCTCGCCACAGGACCTGGGTGGAGATGGTCCAGGGAGCCCCGAGGATCGCCGACCAGACGACGACCTCGAGGATCTGGCCCGGTTCGAACGGCGTGCTGTCGCGCATCATGGCGGTGGTGAGCACGGCGGCGAACATGGCGTACGCCGCGCCGGACAGGACCCACCCGCCGGCGTACCTGGCGACCCCGGCGCCGGTCATGTCACGCCCCTTCCAACCGAGGGGCGCGCCGGGCCCCGTGGCGGAGGCTGGGTTCGGGCGACGGTGACGCCTCGGTGAGGGTGCGGGCCAGCGAGCGGCCGGGGCCCGTCAGCCGGTACAGGTGGCGGGGCGGGCGCCCGGTGGGAGGGTCGCTCTCCCACGAGGTCTCCAGGAGGCCGCGGTCGGCCAGGCGCATCAGGATCGGGTACATCGAGCCCGGCTTGAGATCGAGGTGCTGGCACAGCTCGTAGCCGTAGCGCCACGTGGCCGGCCGCTCCGCCAGGGCGAGCACGACGGCGGTGGTCTGGGCGGACGGGCGGCGGGTTCGCTCCACGACGTTAAGTCTACATATGAAGAGTTGACCGCCGCGCGCGCCCTTGGGGGCGAACATCACTCTGCTGCGCGAACCCCACATCGCCGTGCTCTCCACGGTGATGGCCGACGGGTCGCCCCACTCCACCCCGGTGTGGGTCGACACCGACGGCGACGACGTCCTGTTCAACATCGTCAAGGGACGGCAGAAGCACCGCAACCTCGAGCGGGACGGGCGGGTATCGGTGACGGTGGTGGACCCCGCCAACCCGTACCGGGTCTTCGTGGCCCGGGGCCGGGCGGCGCTCGTCGACGAGGGTGCTGACGACCACATCGACGCGCTCAGCCTCAAGTATCTCGGTCTGGCGAAGTACCCGATGCACCGTCCGGGCTGGGAGCGGGTCATCGTCCGGATGACGATCACGTCGAAGTTCGATTTCAACGCCTCCCGGACCCCCGAGGAGTGGAAAGGCCTCGGCCGGCGGGACATCCCTCAGTCCGGAGGTGGCGAAGTCGCCGGCGCCGGGGACGGTCAGGTCTGACCGCCCGGGGCGTAGAGGTCCTCGGTCGGGTCGGTCAGCACGTCGCCCGCCACCGTCATTGGGTGTTGTCGGAGTCCTCGATGATCGTGGCGCCGGACCAGTACACCGCGTTGATGGCTTTGAAGCTCCGCCGGTTCTCTCGGAAAACGAGGACCTCGGTCTCGTAGGGCTTGCCGGCGGCGTCCACTCCTCGGACGACCAGGATGCGCCCGGCATAGCCGTCGCCGGGGCTGTTCCGAAGGGATACGACAGTCGGCGGCTCGGCTGGGACCGTCTCCTCGCAGGAGATGGCCGGAGGCGCCGTCGATGGGTCGCAGGCGGTTTCGAGCGTGCGCCGGCAGTTCCCGACCGATCCGTTGAGGTCGCACAGGGCGTCGAAGTCACGGGCTTGGGCTGCGGCGACCATCCGATCCAGATAGCCCCGAGCGTCGGCGTCGCTGATCGGTGACTCGGCGCCGCCTCCGAACCACAGCCACCCTCCCAAGCCACCCACCGCCAAGATGGCGAATGGGAGAAGGAGCCGGACCTTCGTCATTGGGCGTAGTAGTCGAAGTCGAAGGTCTGGTGCGGCAGCTCGCCGGCGTTGGTCTTGGTGAGGGCCACCATGGCCGTCTCCCGCTCCTTCCTCCACGCCGAACCCCGCCACCAGTTCGAGAAGCGTACGTCGGCGTGCTTGGAGATGTCCCACATCTCGCAATGCTGCTTGGAGATCCCCACACTGGCCCCGCCGTAACTCACCTCGACCGACTGAGGCTGGCAGTTGATGTCGGCGTCTGCCCCAGGATCCCAGTCGACCCATTCCTGGTGGGCGGTGTGGTCAGTGCGCCGGGCGAAGACCTCCAACCCCGTCAAGGTCCAGATGCCTCGGCTCTTGCCCGTCCCCCAGAGTTGCGAAGCGAAATAGTCCTTGGCGCCGTCGCGGTCGTCGTCGTGCTGCCAGAACTCCTGACACGGGTCGTACCAGGCGGTGTTGTTCTGCTTGCGGTGGAGACAGCCGATACCGCCGGCCCGCACGAACGAGGCTGATTCGGAGGGCGCCGCCATCGTCGAGAACTCGTGACGCTCGAGCGATCGAGGCGGGGTGGGAGCGGCCGACACAACGGTCTTGGCGTGCAGCTGGCCACCTTCGAACACGGCGCCCACGAACTCGACGGTCGTGCCAATCGGCACGACCAGGGCGCTGGCGAGCGGCCCGCCATTCTCGAGGTCGTCGGGTGTCTGTCCTCTCCCAGCGGCTGAATTGTTTGCCTCCTCGATCGAGGGAAGGGCGTAGACGGTGTAGCCGGGGCTCCGTGAGTCGGGTGCTGATTCTTCGAGCCTTCTGAGAAAGGCGTCGACTTCCTGCCTCCCGGCCAGCGTGTCGGTCACGTCGAGACCGGGTACCTGTGTGGCGCTGAGGGCGAACCCGAGGGGTACGGACGGAACGTCCACCTGGCCGGGTGCGAGAGCGGCCACGTGGCGGACCAGGCGACCGGCGGAGAGCGCCGACAACACGGGATCGAGCTGGACGCCGGGACGTTGGAACTTCAGGGCGAATTCCCGGTCGGCGGAGGAGGCGCGGGCTGCCGGCTGGATGGCCAGCCCGGAGGCCGCGAGAAGACCGGCGACGAGGACGATGTGGAAGCGACGCAAGCGAGTCATGGTGACCCTCCTTCGTTCGATCCCCGGCGGCACCGGCCGGGTGGGTGGGCTGAACGTCCACTCCGTCCGACAAACGGACGAATCCGGCAGTTATGACGCAAACCCGCGCAAACGCCGCCGAGCGTCGGAACCGCCCGCGCGTGGCACAGCGGCTTCCGCGGCGTCAGGCTGCGGCTGGCTCAGCCTCGGGCGCGGACCCATCCCAGTCCGTGTTCTCGACGATCCACTTGTTCACCCGGGGCATGACCCAGAGCAGGTAGATGCCCAGGGTGAGGATCGACAGGAGTAGCCATTTGATCCAATGGCCGAACAGGCCGATCGCCGACCCGCGGAAGATGAGGCGGCGCCCGTCGATGATGGTGTGCTTGGCCCGCCACCGATGCCGTAGGACGACGGCGAACGGGTAGCAGATCCCGAGGGTGAGGACGGTGAGGAGGAAGGCGAGAACGCCGGTGCCGAGGTAGGTACCGGCGCCCCCGTCGAACTGGAACGAGTTGGACCTGCCCACAGCAGCAGCTCCTTCCGGGGTGAGGCGCCAATCAGACCGGCATGGCGGCGACGCGGGTGTCCCCGAGGTAGGGATCGGCCGACTCGCCACAGAGGACGCGGGGATGGTCCTGGTGGTTCCTCCAGCCGAGCTTGATCGACTTGTTGTACGTGACCGATGCCTGTCCGCTGAAGCCGAAGACCGCTGCCCCCGCCGAGTACTTGGAGCTCCTGCCCGACTCCCGCCATCCCATGGTGTCGCGGGCGACCGTCCGCTCGTACGACGAGGTGCAGGAGACGAGCGGGTCGCCCTGGTTGAAGGTGCTGCCCGTCCAGTTCTCGGGCTC
>JBOGFE010000162.1:0-12129 GCA_050741935.1 Acidimicrobiia bacterium
CGTCCACCACGTCGTCCACCACCACCACGTCCACGTCGACCACGACCACCAGCTCGACGTCGACCACGACGACGTCGACGACCCTGCCCCCGCCCGCCGGCCAGCCGGTGGCCGAGGCGGGCGAGCCGTGGCTCGGCCTGGCCCGCATCGTCACCCAGGCCTGCGAGCCGGGGTGCGTCTCGAGCACCTACTCGATCTCCGTGGAGGATGTGGACGCCGGTGACACGGGCGACCGGCGCCGCGCCTTCCGCTACCCGCCCGGGGGGAGCGCCGTGCTCCGCCTGGAGTGGTCACGGTCCTCGGACGCCAGCGGCTGTGGCACGCCCGAGGCCGTCTCGATGCAGGTGTCGATGCGCAGCCCCGGCGCCGGGCCGATCGGCTCGGCGGTGTGGAATGCGGACATCCCCACGGACTGTGGCGGGACCCTGCTGCGCGCCATCCACTTCGACGCCGATCCCATGAACGGGGTGGCCGGCGCCCGCTACGACGGCGTCATGGAGATCTACGCCCGCCTCGCCGGCGGGGCCGAGGCCGGTGCCGACACCCGGGGCGGGCCCCCCGCCGACCCGGGTGACGAGGCGGGCCGCTACGCCCGGGGCCATCTCGTCTCCGGCGGGGTCATGGTCGGCTGGCACGAGGACGGCGACGACGCCGCCCGCCTGGCCGCCAACGAGGCCACCCTGGGCGAGCCCTTCGGGCTGGTGCGGACCTACGAGTCGGACTGGGAGCCGCCGGCCACCAAGGTCCGGACCTGGATGGAGGAAGGCAAGTACGTGCTGTGGTCGGTCAAGCCGCCCGAGGATCTCGCCGGCCATGACGACTGGACGCCGGTGGCCCTCGGCGCCGAGGACGCCATGATCCGCACCCAGGTCACCCAGCTCCAGACCTGGGCCGCCGCCAACGGGGTCAAGGCCGGGTACATCTTCAACCACGATCCCCACGACGACGCCGACACCCCCGGCGAGGTCGACGACTGCGAGAAGCCCGGCGACAGCGACTTCCCCTGCGCCGGCACCGCCGCCGAGTTCATCGACATCTACCAGCGGATCCGGGCCATCATCAACGAGCTCGGGGCGGACCGGGTGCAGCTGGTGTACACGGCCACCCTGTCCCGGGCGGTGGAGGTGGCCCCGGGCAGCAGCGTGGTCGGTTCGGGCGACCCCATGGCCGGGTTCCTGGCCCCCCCGGGCGAGTCGGTCATCGGAAGCGTCGACCTGATCGCCCACGACTCCTACAACTGGTACTGCTTCCGGGCGTCGTGCGACTGGGAGTACCCCGACGAGTTCGGCGCCTGGGGCCGGGGCGTGGAGCTGGCCGAAGCCCAGGGCAAGCAGCTCATCATCGCCGAGACGGCCAGCCACCCGGGCTGTCCCGGCGGCACCGCCACGCCGGTGTTCAAGTGCCAGGACGAGAACCCGCTCGACCTACCCTCCCCCACCCGGGACGACTGGCTGCTCCGGATCGGGACCTGGCTCGAGTCCGACGCCCAGGCCCGCCGCTGGATCGCCGGCTTCGCCTACTTCCATGCCCTGCACACCAACGACTGGCGCTTCGCCGACCAGACCGGGCTCACCAGCGCCGGCCGGGAGGGCTGGCGCAACGTCTTCGTCGTCGACTCCATCTACAACGACGCCCTCGGAGGTCACGACTACTTCGCCCAGTACGGCTTCAACAACCTTTGAGGCCGCTGAGGACGGTCTCGCCCGGCGGCGTCGGGTTGGATAGGCTCGTCCCCCAACCCCGATGAGTGCTCTGGTGATCCGGCATGGTCGCAGAAGCGGGAAACTTCTATGTGGTCCTCCCCTTCATGGCGGTCTCCGTGGGCGCTCTCCTCGTCATCTGGTGGGCCTTCCGCACTGACCGGAAGCGCCCCCAGCTCCCCAACCTCACCGCCCGGCGCAAGCACCCCTTGCGCCACCTCCAGGTCGAGCTCAACAAGGCCAAGAAGACGGGCAAGGAGAATGCCGCCTCCGAGCAGGGCGGGGCGGAAGCCGAGGAGAAGGACAAACCGAAGCGGCGCGGTGACGACGGTCCCGGCCAGCTCCGGCGCCTGAAGTAACTTCCACCCCCGTGAGCACCGAGCCCGCCGAACGGGCCCGCATCGTCATCATCGGCGCCGGCTTCGCCGGGCTCGGCATGGCCGTCCGCCTGAAGCAGGCCGGCATCCACGACTTCGTGGTCCTGGAGCGGGCCGGCGACGTGGGCGGGACGTGGCGGGACAACAGCTACCCGGGCTGCGCCGTCGACGTCCAGTCCCACCTGTACTCGTTCTCCTTCGCCCCCAACCCCGACTGGACCCACGTCTACGCCCCCCAGGGCGAGATCTGGGCCTACATCAAGGACGTGTGCGAAGCCCACGACGTGATGGGCCACGTCCGCTTCGGCCACGAGGTCACGAGCGGGGACTGGGACGACGCCGCCCAGCGCTGGTGGGTGCGCACCACGGCCGGCGGCTTCGAGGCCCAGGTCCTCATCTCGGGCATGGGCCCGCTCTCGAACCCCGTCCCGCCCGACATCCCGGGCCTGGAGACCTTCGCCGGCCACAGCTTCCACTCCGCCCGCTGGGACCATGACCACGACCTCGCCGGCCAGCGGGTGGCCGTGATCGGGACCGGGTCGTCGGCCGCCCAGTTCATCCCCGAGATCCAACCCGAGGTGGCCGAGCTGTTCGTGTTCCAGCGCACGCCGGGCTGGACCTTCCCCCGCATGAACCGGCGCATCACCGGGCTCGAGCGCGCCGTCTACCGGCGCTGGCCGCTGGTCCAGCGGGCCGTGCGGACGCGCCAGTACCTCTACCGGGAGCTGGTGGGGTTCTGCGTCCGGCACCCCGGGCTGATCGAGCCGATCTCCAAGGCCCGGATGCGCCGCCAGGTGCCCGACCCGGAGCTGCGGGCCAAGCTCACCCCCAACTACCGGATGGGCTGCAAGCGGATCATCGTCACCGACGACTTCCACCCCGCCCTGGCCAAGCCCAACGTGTCGGTGATCACCAGCCGCATCGCCGAGATCCGCCCCACGTCGATCCTGACCGAGGACGGCGCCAGTCACGAGGTCGACACGCTCATCCTGGGGACGGGCTTCCGGGTCATGCCCGTCGCCGACCCGCTCACGGGCCGGGACCGGACGGCGCTGGCCCAGCGCTGGGCTGTGCGCCGGGAGGCCTACCTGGGGACGACGGTGGCCGGCTACCCCAACTACTTCATGCTCGTCGGGCCCAACACCGCCACCGGGCACACGTCGATCCTGCTCTACCTCGAGGCCCAGATCGAGTACATCGTGAAGGTCCTGGGCCACCTGGACCGGGTGGGGGCGTCCTCCCTCGAGGTCCGCCCCGAGGTCCAGGACGGCTTCAACCGTGACGTCCGGGAGCGCCTGGCCGCCTCGGTGTGGACCGACGGTGGCTGCCGGAGCTGGTACCTCGACCCCGACGGGGGGACGTCGGTGCTCTGGCCGGGCTACACGTGGCGGTTCCGCCGGGCGCTGCGGACCTTCGACCCGGGCGAGTACACCTTCGTCGCCCGCCGGCGCGAGCCGGCCTCGGTCGCCTCCTAGAGGAGATACGGCGTGGACCTCGCCTATGACCGCACCGGGGCCGGCGAGCCGCTCGTCCTCCTCCACGGGCTGGGCCATCACCGCCAGGGCTGGAAGGCAGTGGTGCCGTTGCTGGCGGCCGAGCGGGACGTGATCACCGTCGACCTTCCCGGCCACGGCGACTCGCCGGCGCTGCCCCCGTCGGCATCGGGGGAGATCCGCTTCCTGGCCGACGCCGTGGAGAAGTTCCTCCGGGACCTCGGCCTGGAGCGGCCGCATGTGGCCGGCAACTCCCTCGGCGGGCTCCTCGCGCTCGAGCTCGGGGCCCGGGGCTACGCCCGCACGGTGACGGCCCTGTCGCCGGCGTCGTTCTGGAACCGGCCCGAGCGGGCCTGGACCGTGGCCGTCTTCCGCACCTCCGCCCTGATCGGAACCCGCCTGCCCGACGCGCTGGTCGAGCGCCTGGTCCGCCGCGGGCCGGGGCGGACCGCGCTCTTCGGCCTGTTCTTCGGCCGTCCGGGGCGCCACGATCCCGTCGACCTGGCCGCCGACCTCCGGGGCCTGGGCCGCCAGCGGGCCGCCCTCCGCCTCGCCCTGGGCCCATATCGGGAACATCAAGATGCCGCCCGCCCCCGCCCCCGGGGTGCGGACGACGGTCGGCTGGGGCCGGCGCGACCTCGTGCTCTTCCCCAACCAGGCCCGCCGGGCCCGCCGGGCCCTGCCCGGGGCGACGGTCTGCTTCCTCCCGGGTTGCGGCCACGTGCCCATGAGCGACGACCCCGAGCGGATCGCCGCCTTCCTGCTCGAGGGGAGCCGGACGGGCTGAGCGGCAGGCTCAGGGTGGCGGTCTCGTGGTGGGGCCGGTCTGGATGCTCTGCAGGCGGTGGACCAGGTTGCGCAACCGGCTCTCGGCTTCCAGCACCTGCTCCATGGCCTCGCCCACGAGGCTGCTGGCCGTGGCGGCCGACTGGCTCGCCTCCCGGAGCTCGTCCCGGATCTCGCCGCCGATGGCGCCACCCGATTCCTCCTGCGCTCCGGCGACGGCCGACAGGTTGGCCACCAGCCGGCGCAGCTCGAGGTGGACGACGACCTCCCGGGAG
Organism: Acidimicrobiia bacterium; assembly: GCA_050741935.1. GTDB lineage: Bacteria > Actinomycetota > Acidimicrobiia > IMCC26256 > BP-133 > CAWBJP01. The sequence continues at coordinate 4,632 of JBOGFE010000162.1, forward strand.
AGGGCGCCCAGGGCCCGGGCCTGGTCGGGGCTGAGCCGGTGCGGGACGTGGTCCATGGCGCACAGCGTCCCCAGCGGCAGGCCGCTCGGGCTGTTGAGGGGTGCGCCGGCGTAGAAGCGGATCTTGGGGTCCTCCCGCACCAGGGGGTTGGTGGCGAAGCGGGGGTCCTCGAGGGCGTCGCTGACGACGAAGATCTCGTCGGGGGCGAGGATGGCGTGGGCGCAGAAGGCGACGTCGCGGCTGGTCTCGTTGATCTCGGTCCCGACCTTCGCCTTGAACCACTGGCGGTCCTGGTCCACCAGGCTGACGAGGGCGATGGGCGTCTCGCAGATGTAGGAGGCCAGGAAAGCGATGTCGTCGTAGACGGGTTCGGGGAGCGAGTCGAGCACCCCGTAGTCCCGGAGGGCGGCCAACCGGGCCGCTTCCTGGGGGTGTGGGGCCGCAGGTACGGCGCCCAGAAGCCCCGATGTCATGGGGCGATCCTAAACCCGCCGGTGTCGACCACCACGGCCGGAGCGGCCCCGGCGGACTAGAACTTTCGTGTGCGTTCCCTTACAGAACAAACCATTCTGGTCACCGGCGCCACCGACGGCCTGGGCCGCCATCTCGTCCGCGAGCTGGCGGCGGCGGGGGCGACGGTGATCGCCCACGGGCGCGACGAAGCCAAGCTCCAGGCGGTGCGGGCCGAGGTGGCGGCCGCTGCTTCGGGTACCGGTTCGCTGCTGACCGTCGTCGCCGACTTCGCCGATCTCCGTCAGGTCGAACGGATGGCGGCCGGGTGCCTGGAAGGCCACGACCGGCTCGACGTCCTGGTCAACAACGCCGGCGTCGGTTTCGGCGCGCCCGGCGCGGGCCGGGAGCTCTCGGTCGACGGCTACGAGCTGCGCCTGGCCGTCAACTACCTGGCCGGCTACCACCTGACCCGCCGGCTCCTCCCGCTCCTGGTGGCCTCGGCGCCGGCCCGCATCGTGCACGTCGCCTCCCTCGGCCAGTACCCGATCGACTTCGCCGACCCCATGCTGGAGGCGGGCTACGACGGCGTGGCCGCGTACCGCCGGAGCAAGCTGGCCCAGATCATGTTCACCTTCGACCTGGCCGGAGAGCTCCTCGGCCGGGGCGTCACCGCCAACGCCCTCCACCCGGCGACCTTCATGGACACGACCATGGTCCGCCAGTTCGGCGGCGAGCCGATGAGCACGGTGGAGGAAGGCGCCCAGGCGACGATGCGCCTGATCGCCGGCCCCGACCTCGACGGCGTCACCGGCCGGTTCTTCAACCGCCTCGTCGACGCCCGGGCCTTCGACCAGGCCTACGACGACGACGCCCGCTTCCGGCTCCGGCGGCTGAGCGAGGACTTGATCGGACGGGCCCTGGCCTGACTCAAGCCGTTACCGTCACACCCCCTCGGCATACTCCTGGCCAAGAAGTCCACACTGGGGCCACCATGACATCCCGGCGCGCGACATCGTCGTGAGCCTTGGATTCCCCGACCAGCGGTCCAGTGACGTCCACATCGATATAATCCTGACTAGACAGACTAGACAGGAGATTCGATGATCTGGGCCCTGCAGGATGCCAAGCAACGATTCAGTGAGCTGGTGGATCGCGCTCGATCGGAGGGGGCTCAAGTGGTCACTCGACGGGGACGCGAGGTCGTCGTGGTGCTCGCCGTCGAACGGTATCGGGAGTTGATCGGGGGGGACGACCGGTTCAAAGCGTTCCTGCTCTCCGGACCGGACCTCGCCCGGCTCGAGATCGTCCGATCGGATGCGGGGCGGGTCGTCGAGTTGTGACCTACCTCGTCGACACCAACGTGCTGTCCGAGGCACGCAAGCCGCGCGGCGACGCCGGCGTCAAACGCTGGATGAAAACGGTGTCGGGACGGGATCTCTTTCTCAGCGTCCTCGTCGTCGGTGAGATCCGCCAAGGCATCGAGCGGCTTCGCCGGCGGAACCCCGATCAGGCCGAGGTCTTCGAGGTATGGCTGGGGCGGCTTCGCCAGCAGTACGGCGACCGGATCTTGGCCGTGACACCAGCGATCGCCGAAGAGTGGGGCCGGTTGAACGTGCCCCACCCGCTCCCGGCGGTGGATGCCCTCCTTGCCGCCACGGCCAAGGTTCATGGGCTCACCCTCGTGACACGGAACACGGCCGACCTCCGCCGCACAGGGGCGAAGCTGCTCAACCCGTTCGCCGGCTCCTGAGGCGGCCCTCAGGCGCCGCCGACGTAGGCGTCGTCGAGGAGGGAGACGAGGGTCTCGAGCGGCGCCGTGGCCCAGCTGTCGGGGATCGCCTCGCCCTGGGCCCGTGAGGCCTCCAGGGCCCGGTCCCAGGTGAGGACCCGGGCGATCTTGGCCACCCGGCAGGCGACGGCCAGCGTCCCGGCCAGGTCCTTGCCCGGGGCCAGCGGGGCGAAGCCGTCCAGGTAGGCGTCCCGGGCCCGGAGGAACCGGGGGTCGTCCAGGGGCACGTCGAGCAGGCGCCGGAGCATGCCCAGGGGCACGAGCATGGCGGCGAAGGGATGGGCCACCACGCTGTCGCCCCAGTCGTAGAACCGGGTGGGGCCGGGCCCGGTGCCGAGGATGTTCCACGGGTGCAGGTCGTTGTGGTCCAGGCTGGCCGGCACCCGCGACGCCCCCAGCTGCTCGCACCAGGCCGCCACCGTGGCGCCCATCGCCGCCACCCGCCCGTGCTGGGCCCGGTCGGTGTCGGAACCCGAGCGGGCGAGCTCGGCGCCGGTGGAGGCCAGCGCCTGCTCGAACCGCTCCGGCATCACCGCACGGGCGCATGTCGGACACGCGACCACACGGCCACGCCGGTGCGTGCCGGCCCGGACGGGCTCATTCCCTCCTCCCGCCGCCCACCGGCCCGGTCTCAGCCGGTGCCCGTCGCCGCCCGGGCCCGCGGCGGCATCTCCCAGGGGACCTGGGGGAGGACGTGGCCGGTCTCGAGGAGGGACTTGAGGTTGGACAGCACCGCCGGCCATCCCAGCCCGACCGACTCCAGGTCGGCGGCGCCGGGGAGGTCCTCGTGGATGACGGTGAGCCGGACGATCCCGCCGTAGGGCTCGATGTCGAAGGTGACGCGCGAGACCTGATCGGGGGCGTCGTCGTCGGGTGGGGCCCAGGTGGTCACCATCCGGGTGGGGGGCGAGCTCTCCACCACCGTGCCCACGACGTCGGCGATGGCACTGCCGTCGGTGCGCCGGTGCTCCCAGCGCGAGCCGACCTGCCAGTCCGAGATGTTGCTGTGGCCCCAGTACCCGGCGGTGAGGTCGGCGTCGGTCAGGGCCTCCCAGACCTTCTCCGGGGTGCTCTCGATGTAGGTGACGTACACGAATGTCGGCTTGTCGGTGGCAGTCATGCCTTCCTCGGCTCTCCGCTTCAGGGTGCTCAGGGCCCGCAGGCGCGGGCGCTCGAACTTGTCGATCCAGCGCTCCTGGATCTCCTGGAGGGGGACGGGGTTGAGGTAGTGCAGCTTCTCCCGCCCCCGGCGCACGGTGCCGACCAGGTCGGCCTCCTCCAGGATGTCCAGGTGCTGCGTCGCCGACTGGCGGGTCATCGCCACCCGATCGCACAGCTCTCCCAGGGTCTGCCCGTTGTCTTCGTGCAGCCGGTCCAACAGGTACCGCCGGGTGGGGTCGGCCAGGGCTTTGAAGACCCGGTCCAGCTCGGAGCGCATGCCGGCCATTATGCAGGTATTTACCTGCATGTCCAGCGCGGGCGGACACGCGAACATCAGGGGCATGGGTGACCGCAAGCCCCTCGAGTTCGGTTGGGAGTCCTGGGTCGAGCGCCAGATCCGGGAGGCCATGGAGCGGGGCGAGTTCGACAACCTCCCCGGCCAGGGCAAGCCGATCCCCGATCTCCACCTCCCCTACGACGAGCTGTGGTGGATCCGCAAGAAGCTGCGCGAGGAGAAGATCTCCCACGTGCCGATGTCGCTGGCGGTGCGCAAGGAGCTCGACGAGATCATGGAGCGCATCGCCGCCGCCGGCACCGAGGCGGAGGTGCGCCGCCACGTCGAGGCCATCAACGAGCGGATCCGCTATGTCAACTCGCACACCACCTCGGGACCACCCTCGGACCTGGTGCCCCTCGACGTCGAGCGGGTCCTCGACTTCTGGCGGACCCGGCGTTCAGCGCCCGGGGGCCCGCCCGGCTGACCAGTTTCTGGCTTTTGGTGACTTCTTGCACTGAGTGCCACGAAGCGGTACCTTCGCGAAGAAGGTCCGATTTGCCGGTGTTCGCTGCGGGAGGTGCCGACGATGGTCACGACCAGTCTGGGGATGGGCGTCCGGCGCAGCGTGCTCGGCGCCCTCGGCTCCCGTGACCAGAGCCCGGCACCGGCCATCGTGGCCTGCGATCTGAGCAAGAGCTTCGGGGTGGTCGAGGCCGTGCGGGATGTGAGCTTCGAGGTGCCCCGGGGCGAGGTCTTCGCCCTCCTCGGTTCCCTGGGCGCGGGCAAGTCCACCATCATCCGCATGCTGTGCGCCCTGACCGAACCCACGGGCGGACGGGCGGAGGTGGCGGGCTACGACGTGGTCGAGCGGCCCCGCACCGTGCGCCGGCGGGTCGGCCTGGTGACCGGCTCGGAGGTGACGGGGCGCCCCGCCCCCGAGGTCGTGTTCTTCGACGAGCCGGCGCCCGCCCCCGACGACCTGCCCGCCGGGGCCGACCTGGGCTCGGTCATGCGGCGCATCCGGGACCTGGGCGCCACCGTGGTCTTCGCCACCAGCTCCGTCGAAGATGCCGACGAGGCCGACCGCATCGCCATCGTCGACCAGGGCCGGATCGCCGCGGTGGGGACCCCGGCCGCGCTCAAGGCGGCGGTGCCGGCCCGGCGGGCGGGGGAGGAGCCGGCCACGCTCGACGACGCCTTCTTCCACTTCACCGGCGGGCCCATCCGCCCCCACGGCGAGGAGCTCGGGGCGGCGCGGCGGTTCATCGCCGGGCAACGCCACTAGGCGAACGCGGTGTCCCCCGGCGAGGGGGGCGTCAGTTGGTGGCCGCTTTGGCGGCGTATCGGCGGCTCTGAGCCGTCGCCAGCCAGTCGTCCATGGACACCGCGGCCCAACGCACCCGCGCCCGGCTGAGCAGATCAAGCCCGGCCAGGACCAGGAGCGCCCCCGCCGGCAAGGCGGTGAACGTCGCCAGCATGGCCGGGCCGATGGCACCGGAACCGACGATGCCCACGAGGGCCACCCCCACCAGCAGGACGCCGGCGCCGATGACGCTCAGGCCAGTCCGCCGGCGCATTCCCCCCAGTCTGCGCTCAAACACGAAGGCTCCCCCCTGCAATGCGCTCCATCCAGGGTAGGTGCTTTGCCCGCTTTGTCCAAGGGGTGCCTCGCTCCCACGCCCACCGCCGGCCAGGGGTGTCGCCGCCGGTGGCTCACCCGGGCCAGCCGGTCGGGGGCGCGCCGTCGAGCTGGCGGGCCGTCTCGTCGGCGAGCCAGCGGCGGAGGGCGACGATCTCGGAGCCCGCCGCCAACGTGAGCAGCTGCTTGTCCCGGGCCACCTTGTCGGCTCGTTCCAGGGCGTCGACCAGGTTGGCGGTCGCCTCCCGGGCCGTGACCGGCACGGACAGCTCGATGTCGATCGAGGGGCGACCGGCCTCGACCGCCAGCCGGGCCTCCTCCTCGACGGCGTCGACAGGCATGGGGTCGACGAGGAGATCCTCGATGAGCTGGGCGATCTCGGCGCCGACGTCCAGGCCGCGGTGGTCCCGCCCGATCTCGACCAGCCGCAGCTCCCACACGAGGGCGCGCCGGTGGGTCAGATCGTCGAGGACCAGTTGGGGGGGCACACCGAGCAGGCGGACCCGCCGGCCCGGCCCTGGAGCGACGATGGACTCCTCCCGCATGGACACCCACGCCCTGGGTCAGGTGATCGGGCGGGAGCGCGGAAGCCGCCAGCCCGGTCGTCTTCGGTCCACGGCTGGTTGCTCAACCGGCCGTGAGCGTATCCCGGGCGGGTCGGACTTTCCAAAGCACCCGGGCCTATCGCCCGAAAGGGGGCGAAGGGGCGGGCAGGGGATGTTCAGGTTGGCGCCGCGCCCGTACCGTCAGCGCCATGGCACAGACACAGAGCAGTGGACGGCGCCCCGACCCGGTCGCGGTGTTGACCAACGGCATGCGGCGGGTCGCCAGCATGGACCTCAACGACATCACCCAGGCGCTGGCGCAACTCAGCAACCCCAACGCCGGCTTCCTCGACATGCTCGGACAGACCCGGGACGAGCGGGTCGAGAAGATGGCCGGCCTGCTGGCCAACGCCACCGAGGCCGACATGGAGGAGATGGGCATCATCTTCAGCCTGGCCATGGCCAAGGTGGCCGAGGAGAAGGCGAGCCGCGACGAGGTGGAGTCCCCGGGCCCGTTCCGGCCCCGGCCCCGGCGCCGGCGGGGCCAGACCGCGGCCGAGTGGAGGGCGGAGCGTCGCCGGGCGTTGTGACCCGATGTTGACGCTCCGTGGTTTCAAGTCGGGCTAAAGCTCACGCTGAGTGGTTCGGACGGCGGGGGTCTGGGGTACACCCCGGTCATGCCAACCGAACTGCAGGAACTCATCAACGACCTCGAGATCTCCATCATCGACACCGTCGAGCAGATCGACGAAGCCGAGCTCGCCCTCCTGTATGTGGGTGTCCTCGACCTCGAGCAGCGCATGGCCGCCCTGCACGACGCCCTCGCCATGGTGGCCGACCGCATCGCCATCGACGGCCCCCGATCCCGTACCCGCCCGAACCTGGGCTAGCCGGCCGCACGGTCAGCGCTGGGCCGCACGGCCGGCGTCGAGGGCGGCGACGGCCACGATGGGGTTGACGGGCGGCTTGTCGCCGAGCGAGCCCGAGAAGGGCTTGTCGGAGAAGTTGAAGATGCCCCCGTCGGCGGCGACCATCAGGTAGCCCGTCCCGTAGCGGACCATCCCCACCATGGGCTTGTTGAGCGGCTTGCCGCCCATGGAGCCGCGGAAGGACGCCTGGAACGAGAAGATGCCGCCGTCGCTGGCCACCAGCCAGTAGCCGACCCCGTCACCGTCGGGGACGAGGGACTCGACCGGTGCATTGAGCCGGACACCACCCATCGAGCCGTGGAACTTGGCGTCGCCGAAGCTGAACACCCCGCCGTCGGAGGCCACCATGTAGTAGCCCCGGCCACTGGGCATGGCGACGGAGCTGAGGACGGGACCGTTGAGCCTGATGCCGGCCAGGTCGCCGTGGTGGACGGCGTCCCCGAAGGGGAAGGCTCGGCCCTTGGTGGTGAAGATCCAGTAGCCCCGACCGGTGGGGGTGGCGGAGAGGCTGGTCGCCTTCTCGTCGCCCTCGAGCGAGGACGCGTCCAGGTTGCCGAGGGCGGTGGCGTCGCCGAAGGCGAACACGTTGCCCCGGTCGTCGAGGATCCAGTAGCCGTTGAACGTCGGCGTCGGCTCCAGCTTGACGGCGGACGCGCCCCCGAGCCGGTCCGTCGCCTCGCCCAGGGCGTCGGCGTCGCCGAAGGG
>JBOGFE010000163.1:0-1840 GCA_050741935.1 Acidimicrobiia bacterium
CGCCAGGTGGTCGAGGGCGGCGGCCACCACGTCCCCCGGGGCGCACTGCGCCATCGAGCGCCGGTAGCGGACGAAGCCCTCGCCGGAGCTCTGGTAGAGGACGACGCAGGCGGCCGCGCCACCGTCCACGGCCAGGATTCCCTGGAGGCGCAGCCCCCGCCGGGCCGTCTCGGTCACCAGCGGGGCGAGGGCCTCGACCTCGCTCACGTCCCGGGGCCAGGGGCGGCGCCACTCCACCCCCAGGAAGCCGGAATAGCAGCCGGCGGTGCCGACGGGATCGACGCCCTCGGTGCGGGCCCAGGTGGCACAACGGGGTTCCACGGACCGCGAAGCATAAGATCACACGGATGGATCTTCCGTACCTGCCCGGCGACGACCGCCCGTCCCGCCCGTGAGCGACGACGACGGGACCCCGCCCGGGCTGCGGGAGCGCCACCGGCGCCGCACGGCGACCCAGCTCGAAGAGGTAGCCCTGAAGCTGTTCGTCGAGCACGGCTTCGACGCCACCACCGTCGACGACATCGCCGCCGCCGCCGAGGTGTCCCGGCGCACCTTCTTCCGCTACTACGCCTCCAAGGAGGACGTCCTCCTCGCCGACCACCCCAAGCAGCTGGCCGACCTGCGGGCCGCCCTGGCCGCCCGCCCGGCCTCGGAGCCCATCCTGACCGCCCTCCGCCAGGCCCTCATGTCGCTGAGCGGCAGCTACGAGGAGAACCGGGACCGGCTGCTGCTCCGGGCCCGGGTCATGCGGGGCACGCCCTCGCTCCAGGCCCGGAGCCTGGTGCTGCAACGGGACTGGGAGCAGGCAGTGTCCGAGATGGTGGCCGAGCACCTCGGGGTCGACGCCCAGGGCGACCTGCGCCCGGCGGTGGTGGCCGCCACCATGCTCGGGGCTCTGCGGGCCGCTTTCGGGATGTGGCTCGAGGGTGGCGGGACGGCCCACCTGCCCAGCCTGGTGGCCGAAGCCCTCGACCTGCTCGACAGCGGACTGCTCCAGATGAAGGCCGAGGTCCCCAAGCCCAAGAAGCGCGCCGCCTCGTCGCGGTCCGGGTAGGGCCCGGGACGCCCGGCCCCATGAGCCGCGGACCGGAGGAACGGGACACGGAGATCACCGGGGAGCCGGGCGAGCTCGAGTACTACCGGCGCCAGCTTGACGAGCTGGCGGGAGAGAACCAGCAGATGCAGCTCCGGAGCATGGGCCTCAGCCAGGCGCTGGAGCAGAGGCGCCGGGGGTTCGCCGTGCTCTCCGAGCTCCAGCAGTCGGTCGGGGCCCACCGGGAGGTGTCGTCGATCTTCGAGATCACCCTGAACACCATCCGGGGCATGGAGCGGACGGTGGTCCTCACCCCCACGGCCGAGAAGGGGCACTTCCGTGCCGCCCACTGGGTGGGGGTCCACGCGGAGAGGGTCGAGCACCTCCGGGCGCTGGACCTCGAGTTCCCCGAGGACATCACCAGCGGTCAGGGGTTCCTGCTCGTGAACCGGTCCACCGAACCGACGCCGCTGATCGAGGAGATCAGGGCCAAGCTGGACCTGCCCTTCTTCGTGTGCGTGCCGGTGATGGGGGAGACCGAGCCCATCGGGTTGCTCCTGTCCGGCCGCCTGAAGGAGGCGCGGCCGATGAACCCGCCGCTGGATCAGGGCGACGTGGACACCTTTATGGCCATCGCCGGGCTCATCTCGGCGTCGGTCCGGAACCTCCGCGTGGCCGTCCTGGAGGAGATGGACCGGGTCAAGACCGAGTTCTTCGCCAACATCTCCCATGAGTTCCGCACGCCGCTCATGCTGACGCTGGGGCCGCTCGAGCAGATCCGCCACGGCCGGGCCGGGGCCGTGCCCG
>JBOGFE010000164.1:0-5603 GCA_050741935.1 Acidimicrobiia bacterium
CCATGGGGCGGGCCAGCCTGGTGCCGGCCAGGGTGCCCAGCGAGGCGGCATCACCGAAGTTGAAGACGGCCCCGTCAGAGCCCACCAGCCAGTAGCCCCGCCCGGTGGGGGTGGGCGCCATTCCCACGATGGGGCCCTTCAGGACCTGCCCGCCGGCGGAGCCGAAGAAGCCGGCGTCACCGAAGCTGAAGATGCCGCCGTCGGAGGCCACCGGCCAGTAGCCGCCGCCGGTGGGGGTGGCCGCCATCCCCACCACCGGCCGGTTGAGCTTCACGTTGCCGGTGGAGCCGAAGAAAGCGGCGTCACCGAAGCTGAAGATGCCGCCGTCGGAGGCGACCAGCCAGTAGCCCTTGCCGGTGGGTGTGGCCGTCAGGCCCACCACCGGCTTGTTCAGGACGACGTTGCCGGTCGAGCCGTAGAAGGGAGCTCCCCCCATGGCGAACACCCCACCGTCCGAGGCCACCAACCAGTAGCCCGCCGCGGCCGGGGTGGGGGCCACAGGGGGAAGGGCAGCGACGGGCGGCACGGAGGCCAGGACCGCGCCGAGCAGGACGAGAAGAGCGAGGCGGGCACGCATGGCGACTTACGCTCCGTAGCTGGCGTTCTACGCAACGTAAGGTGATCGTCCCGAAAGGGGAAGGGCGCGCCGATTGCTTCGCACCTTTTGCGGGCTTCGTCCCCGCCTCACTGTCGGGCCTGTCGTGGACGCAGGTCCGGCGCCGGGCTGCGGAACGAGCAGTGAAGCCGCCGGCGAGTCGGGATTCCGGCCCCCGAGGGCAGACGAGAGAGGGAGAGACCCCCCGAGGCGGTCATCCCGACTCACCGTTCGCGGCTGTCAAAGTGAGCGCGCCATCCGCGCCCGGACCCTCACCTACCCCTGCCCCCGAACCCCTAAACACTGTCGTCGGATTTCTTCGGGGCTCGGCCGCGTCAGTTGAGGGACGGGTCCGGGGGGCAGGTGGCGAACAGGGCCAGGCGGCCGCCTTGGCGGCGCAGCACCTCGCGCCACAGCTCCTCGGGCTCGGGAGAGAGTGGATCGTCGGGCAGGGCGTCGAGAACGAACCAGCCGCCGGCCGCCAGCTCCCCCTCGAGCTGGCCGCCACCCCAACCGGCGTAGCCGGCGAAGAGGCGCACGGCCTCGACCCCCCGGGGCTCGACGGCGAGGTCGATGATGCCCACGAGATCACCCAGTACGGCCTGGAACCCCTCCGGCCGGTTGTCCTCGGGGGACAGCCCCGAACCCCCGGGCTTGTCGACGGACCGGGCCACGGCGATCACCGCCGTCCGCGCCACCGGGCCGCCGACGAAGACGACATCGGGCGGGGCGGCGAAGGCGTCCCAGCCGTTCCAGTCCGCCCCCGCCTCGCTCAGCGGCGTTCCGCTCGGGCGGTTGAGCACCACGCCCACCGCCCCCTCGGGCGTGTGCTCGAGCAGCAGCACGACGGTGCGCTCGAAGTTGGGGTCGCCCAACTCGGGGGTGGCCACGAGCAACCGGCCGCGGTGGGACGCGATCACGGCGCGATCTTCCCATCTCCAGCCCGGCCGGCCGCTCTCGCCGCGGGCTCAGATCTGCGGGACGGGGCGCGGCTCGGGTTCGGGCATCGGCGGCCGGTCGGGCACCGGGTCGGGCCCCGGCTGGGGCTGATCGGGCGGGAAGGGCCGGTCGGGCTGCGGATCGGCCGGATCCGGGCCGATGGGCGGGAAGGGATCGGGCGTGGTGATGCCCGGCTCGGCGGGATCGACGATCGGTGGATGGATCACAGGTGTGGTCGCCATGGGTGATTCATACCCAGAGCCGGGCCCGGGGAACGGCCCGGCACCGGGAGCGGGCACACTGGGAGCGATGGCTGCCGACCGGCTCGAGCGCTACCGGGAGATGCGGGACTTCGAGGCCACCCCCGAGCCCTCGGGAGCCGAGGCACGGCCGGCACCCGACGGGCGGCCCCGCTTCGTCATCCAGGAGCACCACGCCACCAGCCTCCACTGGGACCTCCGCCTGGAGCGCGACGGCGTGCTGGCCAGCTGGGCCATCCCCCGCGGCCTGCCCCCGGACCCCCGCCAGAACCACCTGGCCGTCCACACCGAGGACCACCCGCTCATGTACCTCGACTTCTCGGGGGAGATCCCCTCGGGCCACTACGGGGCCGGGTCCATGACCATCTGGGACACGGGCACCTACGAGACGGAGAAGTGGTCGGACCGGGAGGTGATGGTGGTCCTCCACGGCGAGCGGGCCAAGGGGCGCCATGTCCTGTTCCAGACCCGGCCCGCCGGCCGTGGAGGCAAAGCACAGGACAACCAGTGGATGATCCACCGGATGGACCCTCCCGAGGACCCCGGCCGGGAGGCCATGCCCGACGGGCTGCGTCCCATGCTGGCCACACTCTCGGACGGGCTGCCCCGGGACCAGTCGGCCTACGGCTTCGAGGTGAAGTGGGACGGGATCAGGGCCCTGGCCTACATCTCGGGAGGCCGCGTCCGGCTCGAGGCCCGCAGCGGGCGGGATGTGTCCCACCGCTACCCCGAGCTGCGAGAGCTGGGGCGGCGGCTCGGTACCACCCAGGCCGTCCTCGACGGGGAGATCGTGGCCCTCGACGCCAACGGGCGCCCCAGCTTCGAGCGCCTCCAGCGCCGCATGCACGTGGAGTCGGAGTCGGCCATCCGCCGGCTGCGCCAGGACGTCCCCGTGGCCTACGCCATCTTCGACCTGTTGTGGCTGGAGGGCCACGCCACCACCGGCCTGCCCTACGAGGAGCGCCGCCGCCTCCTGGAGGACCTGAACCTGAACGGCCCCAACTGGCAGACCCCTCCCTCCCACCGGGGCGACGGGTCGACCCTGCTGGAGGCGACCCGGGCCGGCGGCCTCGAGGGTGTGGTGGCCAAGCGGCTCGACTCCACCTACGAACCGGGGGTGCGCACCCGGCACTGGCTCAAGGTGAAGAACCACTGCTCGCAGGAGCTCGTCATCGGTGGCTGGCTGCCGGGTGAAGGCTCGCGGGCCCGCCTGGGGGCGCTGGTGGTGGGCACCTACGACGGCGCACGCCTCGTCTACGCCGGCCGGGTGGGCACGGGCTTCACCGACGCCGAGCTCACCCGGCTGACCCGCCTGCTGGAGGAACGGGCCCGACCCGATTCGCCCTTCGACCCGCCCCCGCCCATCAAGGGCGTCCGCTTCGTCCAGCCCGAGCTGGTGGCCGAGGTCACCTTCACGGAGTGGACGGCCGCCGGCATCCTGCGTCACCCGGCCTACAAGGGCCTGCGCGACGACCGCGACCCCGGCGACGTCGTGCGGGAGCCGACGGCCTGATCAGCGGCGGTCGAGGCGGACCTCTGCCCCGCGTGCCCGGCGACCGCCTTCGCCGCGAACCTGGACGATGACGGGTCCGGACGGGCCGGAGGTGCGCTCTTCTGTCGCCGAGCGGCGAGAATAGAGACATGCCGAGAGCCATCTGGAGCGGATCGATCAGCTTCGGGCTGGTCAACGTGCCCGTGAAGCTGTACTCCGCCATCTCGCCCAAGGACGTCCGCTTCAACCAACTGGAGGAGGGGACCAACTCCCGCATCCGCCAGAAGCGGGTCTCGGCCGAGACGGGCGAGGAGGTCCCCTACGAGCGGATCGTGAAGGGCTACGAGATCTCCCCCGACCGCTACGTGGTCATCACCCCCGAGGAGCTCGACGCGCTCGACCCCAAGGCCACCCGGGCCATCGACATCGAGGACTTCGTCGAGCTCGACCAGATCGACCCGGTGCACTACGAGCGGCCCTACTACCTGGTTCCGGAGAAGGGGGCGGCCAAGGCCTACGCCCTGCTGCTCCAGGCCATGAAGGAATCCAACAAGGTGGCCATCGCCCGCCTCGTGCTGCGGACCAAGCAGTACCTGGCCGCCATCCGCCCCAAGGGCGACATCCTGTGCCTGGAGACGATGCTCTTCGCCGACGAGGTGGTCGACGAGACCGAGCTCGACGGCCTCCCCAGCGAGGACGTCGAGGTGTCGGAGCGGGAGCTGAAGATGGCCCGCCAGCTCATCGAGTCCCTCTCGACGGACTTCGAGCCCGAGAAGTACCGCGACGAGTACCGGGAGCAGGTCCTGGCCCTCATCGAAGCCAAGGCCGAGGGCCAGGAGATCGTGGCCCAGGCCGCTACCGAGGAGCCGGCCCAGGTGGTCGACCTCATGGCCGCCCTGGAGGCGTCGCTGGCCGCGGCCCGGGCCAACAAGGAGAAGGAGGCCAGTTCTTGACGTCCGGGGCCCGGGGTGGCCCCGCAGGCCTCGTCGACGTCGACGGCCGGACCCTCAAGCTCTCCAACCTCGACAAGGTCCTCTACCCCGAGGTCGGCTTCACCAAGGGGCAGGTGATCGACTACTACACCCGGATCGCGCCCGTGCTCCTGCCCCATCTCGGCGACCGGCCCCTCACCCTCAAGCGCTACCCCAACGGCGTCGACGCCGCCTACTTCTACGAGAAGCAGTGCCCGTCGCACCGCCCGCCGTGGGTGGAGACGGCGCCGGTGTGGAGTGGCCACAACGAGCGCACCATCGACTTCTGCCTGGTCAACAACCGGCCGACCCTGGTGTGGGTGGCCAACCTGGCCTCCCTCGAGCTGCACACCGCCCTGCACCGGGCCCCCGTCGAAAGTGGCGGGGATGGGGACCCCGCCGCAAGCGGTGGGCGTGTGCGGAGCACCGGGTGCCCACCGCCAAAAGCACAGCCGGATTCCGTGGTCTTCGACCTCGACCCGGGGGAGGGGGCGGGGCCGCCCGAGTGCGCCCAGGTCGCCCTGTGGCTGCGGGAGGCGCTCGACCAACTCAAGCTCGTCTCGGTGGTGAAGACGTCAGGGAGCAAGGGCCTCCAGCTCTACGTCCCGTTGAACACGCCCGTCACCTATGACGACACCAAGAGCTTCTCGCTCGCCCTGGCCCAGGTGATGGAACGGGCCCACCCCAAAGCGGTGGTGTCGAACATGGCCAAGGAGCTGCGCCGGAGCAAGGTGCTCATCGACTGGAGCCAGAACGACGAGCACAAGACCACGGTCTCGGTCTACTCGCTGCGGGCCCGTCCCCTCCCCAGCGTGTCCGCCCCGCTGCACTGGGGCGAGGTGGAGGCCATCGACGCCGGGTCGGACGTAACGCTGCCCATCGACGCCGGGACTGCACTCGAACGGGTGGCCGGGGACGGCGATCTGTTCGCGCCGCTCCTCGGGCTCGAACAGCGCCTGCCGTCGTTTGCAACATCCTGATGAATCATGGCCCCGTAGAGGGGGTAGAGCCGATGTGGCTTGCGGGCGGGAGGTGAGGAGATGAGACTGCGACCCATCGCGACGGAGGCATCACGCCGCGGCGACACCGGGTCCCTCACCCCCGAGGACGCCGAGCGCCACTTCCGGGAGCACGGCCTGCCGCCCGGCGCGGCGCCCCGGCGCGTGGGCGTGGAGGTGGAGTGGCTCGTCCACGACGTGGACGCCCCCCAGCGGGCCGTCCCCTTCGGAGCCCTCACCGCCGGCGTGGAGTCCGCCGGGGACCTGCCCGGTGGCAGCCGGGTCACCTTCGAGCCCGGCGGCCAGCTCGAGCTCAGCGGACCGCCCCGGTCGGGCCCGGCGGCCGCC
>JBOGFE010000165.1:0-8832 GCA_050741935.1 Acidimicrobiia bacterium
GGCCAGGACGCCCGGCGCCAGGGGGAAGGCGGCGATGGCGGCGGCTGTCACCGCCGCCCCGCCGATGATGACGAGGCGCCGGCCGCGCTCGTCGCCCAGGCGGCCGGCCAGGGGCCGGGCCAGCAGCGTGGCCACGAAGAAGGCGCCCACCACCAGGCCGACGTCCACGCCCCCGCCGTGCAGCGGCCCGTCGACGTAGCGGGGCAGGACGGGGATGACCGCCCCCACCGCCGAGAACAGGGCGAAGGCAGAGGCGACGATCAAGAGGAAGGTGGACGACGCGAGCCCGGCCATGGCCGGATTAACGTAACAGTCGTGGCACGTATTTCTGCTACTGAGTTGTCTGCTGGGGAGCCGCCCGCCCGCCCCCGGGGCCGGCCCCGGCGCCCCGACATCGACGAGGCCGTGCTCACCGTCACGCTGCGCCACCTGGCCGACCCCGGCTTCGGGCGCATGTCGCTCGAGGCCATCGCCGCCGAGGCCGGGGTGGGCCGGCCGGCCGTCTACCGGCGCTGGCCGGACAAGGCGGCGCTGGCCATCGCCGCCCTCGAGCACCTGCGGGTGTCCGAGACCCAGGCCGCCACGGGCGACACCCGCCGGGACCTGATCGCCCACCTGGACCGCATCCGCCGCTTCTACACCCAGCTGCGGGGCATGGCCATGGTGGGTGCCCTGCTGGTGGAGGAGGAGCGCCACCCCGAGCTGCTGGCCCGGTTCCGGGAACGGGTGGTGGAACCCCGCCGGGAGCAGCTCCGGACCGTCCTGGCCGCCGGCCAGGCCCGGGGCGACATCCGGCCCGACCTCGATCTCGACGTGGCCGCCGCCGCCCTGGTCGGCTCCTTCTACGCCCGCTACGTGGCCGGCGAGCGGTTCCCGCCCCGCTGGTCGGAGAAGGTGGTCGACAGCCTCTGGCCGGCGCTGGCCCCGCCCGCCTGAGGCGGACTGTGCGCAGGATCGGTTGTGAGGGCGCGCTTTCGGCTCACAGAACCTGAGGCGGACGCGCTGCGACCCCGGGTGGGGGAGGCACCCGGGGTCGCAATGGGGGAGGTCAGCCCGGCTCAGCCGGGGCGGCGCAGGAAGCGCCGGCCCGTGGCCAGGGCGGTTATCCCCGCGGCGGTGGCCCCCACCGGCAGGACGGGCAGCGAGGCGGGCACCGGGCCGGTGGCCGAGGCCGGCCGGGTCGACAGCACCTGGTAGGCGTCGGTGGTGGCCTCACCCACCGGCGCCGCCGGCGTGTCCGTGGTGGCCTTGGCGAGCTCGGTCTGGGTGGCGGTGGCGGTGCTGGTGTCCTCGGTCGGGGTGGCCGATCCACCCACCGGGGCGGGGGCGTCGTCGGCGAAGGGCTGGAGCGCCTCGGTCGGGTTGGAACCCAGGCCGACCTGGACCATGCGGGCCACCGAGGGCACCGGGCCCTGGGCCGTCTTCCGGTTGACGATCAGGTAGTACCAGCCCGGAGGGGCGGCCACGCCGGTGGGCGGGGCCACGGCCTCGAGGGTGCCGTCGCCGGCCGGGGTGAAGGGCAGCTCGAGGATGCGCTGCTCGGAGTCGATGATGTGCTGGGGGGAGGGGGTCTTGACGAGCGGGACGGTGGAGAACTCGCCGGCCTGGGGGGTGCCCAGTGCGAAGGCCTCGCCGTAGGCCACGCCGGCCGGGGCCGAGGTGATGGACGGGCGCTCACCCCGGAACAGGTAGGGCGGGCTCCACACCTCGAAGCTGGAGTCCTTGTCGTTGTTGGCGAAGGGGCCGCCCTGGTCCTGGTTGGGGCCGCCGTAGTGGGCCGGCAGCGGGGTGTGGCCCCCGAGCAGGACCCGCATGTCGGGCAGCAGCAGGGCGGAGTTGTGGTAGACGCGGTCCCGGTTGTGGGACGCCACCTCGGTCCAGGTGCCGGTGGCCGGGTTGTAGACCTCGGGCACCCGGATGGCGATCTCGGTGCCGGGGTCGACGACCTCGTCCTTGTCGGCGCCGCCCACGGCCAGCACCGTGCCGTCGGGGAGGGCCACGCCCGAGGCGTACCAGCGGCCGTGGTTGAGGTTGCCGGTCAGGTTGTTGGTGACGGACCCGTCGGCGGTGATCTCGGTCAGCGTCGAGAACGGGGTGGCCGGGACCCACGAGCCGGGGGGCGGGCCGAGGGTGCCGCCGAAGGTCAGCAGCGACATGGAGTCGTAGGGGGCCTTCATGGGCAGGGGGACCACGGCCGCTCCGCTGCGGGCCCCGAGGGGCGACAGGCCGGCGATCTCCCACTCCTTGGTCTGGGGGTCGAAGAACTGCTGGAGGGCGTAGGTGGCCTCGTCGGCGGCCTGGCCGAACGGGCCCCACATCTGGCCCACGGCGGCGTAGAAGACCTTGCCGTTGGGGGCGAGGACGAGGCGGGGCATCTGGGGCAGGCTGTTCTCGGAGGCGGGGCCGGTGTAGTTCTCGGTCCAGGTGTCGGCGGCCGGGTCGTAGGTCTCGGTGCGGCGCACCTGGGACAGCTGGGTGTCCTTGATGAGCTTGGTGGTGCCGCCGGTGACGAGCACCTTGCCGTCGGCCAGCTCCACCAGGCCGGGGTACCAGCGGCCGTACTTCATGCGGGCGCCGGGGCTCCAGGTGTTCGTCTCGGGGTCGAAGATGTTGGAGTTGGGCAGGCCCTCGAGCTCGGTGACGCCCACGTCGGCGGGGTCGCCGTCGTTGCGGTCCATGATGGCCGGCTCCATGTACCAGTCGGTGCCGCCCACGGCGATGACCCGGCCGTCGGCCAGGGAGACGACGTCGGCGCAGAACATGTCGCCGTCGTTGGCGGCGGTGTCGTCGGGCGGGGAGGTGGGCTGCTGCTCGGGGACACCGGCGGCGCCGGCCAGGCTGCCCACCAGCCCGTCGCCGGGGCGGCCGGGGACGCCGAGGTAACCGAAGACGTTGTCCTGGTCCTGGGGGACACCCCCCACCCCGGGCGACTCCTGGCCCTCGTTGATGTTCTCGTTGCTCTGGCCGCCACGGGCCTGGGCCGGGACGGTGAAGTCCGGCGTGCCCGAACGCAGGTCGAGCACCCGGGTCTGGCTGTCCCGGGAGACGGGGGGCAGCTTGCCCAGGGGGAGGGGGCCGGGCTCGGCGTTCTCGGTGCCTTCGAGGCCGTTCCAGTAGACGATCCGGCCGTCGGGCAGGACGGCGGCGGCCTGGGCCACGGCCTTGCACACCACGAAGCCCTCGGGGTCGTTCTCGTCCGAGGGGACGCAGCGGGGGGCGCCGGCGCCACCCTCTTCGAAGGGGTCGGTCCACTGGCCGACCACGTCGGGCAGGCCCACGACCTGGGCCGAGGCGGCGGGCCCGGACAGGGTGAGGAGGGCACCGAGGGCGGCGGCACCCAGGCTGAGACGGCGGAGCTGCATCGTTCCTCCCTGGCGAGTGCGTGTCATGGGTCGATTGTGGGGGAGCAAAAGGGACGAAACGATGGGCCCGGCGACCGACCTGGCGCCCTCCGACTGTGCCGGTGCACAACTACGCTGAGAACACGGCCGGGCGTGGGGCAGGGGCCCGGGGCTCTCGCAACGAGGCTTCTGCATCCCACGCACCGGAGGAGCCGGGGTGCAGGGGACCCGGCGGGAAGGGAGCACAGTGGAGACGTCGGTGCAGGCCCTGGGGGCGGAGCTGCTCGAAGAGGTGCCCGAGCTGGCCGACCGGCTGGCGGGGTACATCCGGTCCGAGTCGGCGTCCTATGGGTTCTCCGTTGCCGTCACCGCCGAGGACCTGCGCCGCTCCTGTGCCGACAACCTCACCGAGATGCTGTGCCGGCTCGCCGGTGCCGAGCCGACCAACCCCGAGGCGCCGGTGGCCACCGGCCGGCGCCGGGCCGAGCAGGGCTTCCCCCTGGCCGAGGTCCTCCACGCCTTCCGGCTGGGCGGCCGGGTCATCTGGGACGAGCTGGTGGTCCGGGTCCGCTCCCGGGGCTCGGAGGCCGACGCCACCGGCGCCCTGATCGACATGTCGTCGTCGCTGTGGGAGCTGATCGACGACTACTCGGTGGTGGTGGCCACCGCCTACCAGGAGCGGATGGCCGAGCTGAGCCGGCTCGACGCCGAGCGCCGCAGCCTGGTGGTCGACGCCGTCCTGGCCGGCCTGGCGGCCGAGAACCCCACGCTGCCCGAGGCCGCCGCCGCCCTCGGCCTGCCCCTGCACGGGACGTTCGTGCTCGTCTCCGTCGATCCCGCCGGCGCCGAGCCCGTCGAGCGGGCGGTGGTCGACGAGCTGCGGGGCCGGGGTGGTGTCGGGGTCTTCCGGTTGCGCACCGGACGGTACCTGGGGGTCGTGTCCCTGGGGCCGACCGTCACCGCCGCCGGGCTGCGGGCGGCGCTGGAGGGGGCGGCCACCTCCCGGGTGGGGATGTCACCTCCCTACTCCGAGCTGACCGCCACTCCCGAGGCCCTGCGCCTGGCCGACGTCGCCCGGGCCTGCCTGCCGGTCGGAACCAAGGGGGTGGTGGCCTACGAGGACCAGCCGGTGCGGGCCCTGCTGGTGAGCGACGCCGACACCGGCTGGCGGACGGCCCGGGTCGTCCTCGAACCGGTGCTGGCCCTTGACCCCGAGACCCGGGCCCTGCTCCTCGAGACCCTGCGGGTGTGGCTGGCGGCCGGTGGCTCGGCGGCCGAGGCGGCCAAGACCCTCTACTGCCACCGCAACACCGTCCGCAATCGGCTCCAGCGCCTGGAGGAGCTGACCGGGCGCAGCCTGGAGGACCCCCGGGGCCTGGCCGAGCTCTTCGTGGCCAGCGAGGCCGTCACCCTTCTCGGCCCGAAGACCCCGTCCTAGCCACTGCGATCCAAGGGCGGCTAGAGGATGACCGGGGGGGCCGTGCCGGCAATGCCGATCACGTTGTCGATGCCGAGGTCGCCGGCGCTCCCCTGGAAGGTGGCGTCCCCGAAGCTGAAGATCCCGCCGTCGGAGGCGACGAGCCAGTAGCCGTTGCCGGTGGGGGTGGCGGTCATGCCGACGATGGGTTGGTTGAGTTTGACGGCGCCGGTGGAGCCGTGGAAGGCGGCGTCGCCGAAGGCGAAGATGCCGCCGTCGGAGGCGACGAGCCAGATGCCGTCACCGGCCGGGGTGGTGGCCATGCCCACGATGGGACGGTTGAGCTCCTCCTCGACTCCCGCGTCGCCGGCGGCGTCGCCGAAGCCGAGGGCCACGCCGTCGGCGGTCCCCAGGAAGTAGCCGACAGTCCCCGTGCCCACGAGGGACACCGACCGGCCGAGTCCCCCCGAACCGAGGCGCAGCTCGGCCTGACGCAGCCCGGCGCCCGTCGGGCCGAAGAGAATCTCGATGCGGCAGCTCTCACCGGCACCCAGCTCGCTGTCCACGCAGTCCCCGGCGGCGAGAAAGTCGTCCGCCGCCGGCCCGTCCAGGGACAGCTCGGTGAGGTCCAGCGGACCCGTCAACGTCGCCACGAACGGCTCGCCGAGGGTCCCCACCCGCTGCTCCCCGAAGAGCAGCAGGCCGGGGCTGAGACCCGGACCGAGTGGCTCGCCGGTGCCCCCCGGGGGGATGGTCTCCTGCGGGGTGGTGCCCCGGAGCTCGATGCTGCGCCTGCCCCGGAACGTGCCGTCCCAGATGGACAGGGTGGCCGCCCGGGGGCCGGGGACCACCGGTGTGAACAGAACGTCGACGACGCAGGTGCCGCCCACGGTGATCGTCGCGCCGCCGCAGTCGTCGTCGACGGAGAAGGTGTCCGAGCCTTCAAGGGTGACGAACTGGACCGGGAGCGGCGCTGAACCGGCATTGCGCAGCGTCAGCCGCTGGACCTCGGACGACGTGCCCGGCACCACCGGGCCGAAGTCAATGCTGCCGGGGGAGATCGTTGCGGCCGTGAACGGCTCCTCGGACCGCCACCGGATCTCCCCGGCCACCTGCTGGCCGAAACACGTGGTGCTATAGGAGGCGGCGAGTCGCGACACGTTCCCGCCGGTGTCGAGGGCCACGTCCGAAACGACGAAGGAGCCGGGGCCCTCACAGCTCATCGCGTCGATGCCGACGCGCAGGGTGGGCACGGTCTCGGAGCCGCTGGGCCACGCCTGCTGGTAGCTGCCCTCGGTGAGCTCATGGCCTGCCCGGGCGAAGATGCCGAACGAGATCGAGTCGGCGATGGCGTTGTCGGGCAGCGCCGGCCCTTCCCGGAACATCCGTCCCGAGAGTCCCTCCGGCACCGGCCAGAACTCGCCGCCCAGTGACTCGGCGCCGGTGATGACACCCAGCCGGTCGCCGAAGTCGGCGGTGACGACCGGCACCGGCTCGGTTGCCGCCGACGCCGGCAGGGGCGCGAGGGAAACGGTGGGGACCGTGACTGTGAGGAGAGCGATGAGAGCGCGGCGCAGCATCAAAGGAGGTTCTCCGGGCGCGTCAGCAGGCAGTGCCCCCCTGGGTTCGGCGCCGGGCATCGACCGACCTCCCCGTCCTGGTCGGTGGACGGTGCCTTCGCCGCAAGGCTTCCCGTCCGTCCGATCCGCGGCTGGTCAGGTCAGGAAGTCGGTGATCGTCCGGGCCATCTCGACTGGCCGGGTGAGGAGGAAGAGGTGCCCGCCGCCGGGCACCGTCACCAGGCGGGCGTCGGGGATGCGGGCGGCCAGGATGCGGCCGTTGGCCACCGGCACGATGGGGTCGGCGTCGCCGTGGAGGACGAGGGTGGGCTGGCGGAGCCGGTGGAGCCACAGCGCGCTCACGAACCGGCGCAGGGCCAGCACCTGGTAGAGGTAGCCCCGCCCCGAGGGCGAGCGGGTGAAGCGGATGTGGCGCTGGCGGGCCAGCATCTCGGGGTCGTCGACGATGTCGGGGCCGTAGAGGACGGGCGACACCCTCATCAGATAGGTGGGCGACCAGTACCGCAGCGGCGTGGCCAGGATGGCCATCACCCGGGGATGGCCGGGGATCATGACCCCGCCGGCGCCGGTGGCGCACAGCACCAGGCGCCGGACGCGCCCGGGGTGGCGGTAGGCCAGCTCCTGGGCCAGGGCCCCGCCCCACGACACCCCCAGGGCGTCGACCTGCTCGACGCCCAGGTGGTCGAGGAGGCGGACCACCGTGCGGGCCAGGTTGGTCATCGTGGGCGGGTAGGCCGGCACCGCCGACTCGGCCACCCCGGGGGCGTCGAAGGCGATGCTGGGGTGCGACCCGAAGGCGGCCCGCAGTGGCTCCCACAGCTCGATGGCGCCGCCGATCCCGTTGCAGAGCAGCAACGGCGGCGTGGCCCCGGTGACGTCTCCCACCACCGAGACCCGCAGGCGCAGCCCGTCGACGTCCACCAGGCCGGGCATGCCCCGGCCGCCGACCCCGGCGGCTTCCCGCACCCCGCCGTCCACAGGGGTCAGGTCCGCACGTAGGGTCCGGGCGCCGGGTCGAGGACGGGCAGGCCCCGGGTTCCGAGCTTGGCCGGCGCCGGCTGCTCGTCGCCGCCCCGGGCGGCCAGCCACTCCGACCACTCCACCCACCACGAGCCGGTGAACTTCTCGGCCCCGGCCATGAAGGCGTCGGCCCCGCCGGCGGGGTTGTCGGCCGCCCAGAAGCTGGCCTTGGGGTTGTCGGGCGGGTTGACGATGGCCTGGATGTGGCCGCTGGAGCTGAGCACGAAGCGGCTGTCCCCGCCGAGCATCCCCACGCTGCGGTGGCACGCCTGCCACGGCGTGATGTGGTCGGTGAGGGCCGCCACCAGGTAGGCGTCCTGGTCGATCTTGGCCAGGTCGATCGGGGTGCCGAGCACGCTGAGGCCGCCCGGCTCGGCCAGGGGGTTGTGCAGGAACAGGGCGGCGAAGTCGGCGTGGAGGCCGGACGTCATGTTGGGCATGTCGGCGTTCCAGGCCAGGATGTCGAAGGCGGGCGGGTCGTTGCCCAGCAGGTAGTTGTTGACCCAGTAGTTCCACACCAGGTCGTTGGGCCGCATCCAGGCGAACATCCGGGTGAGCTGGCGGCCGGCCAGGATCCCCTTGCGCTTGGAGCCCCGCACGGCCATGGACGCCGACCACTCCGACAGGAACAGCGAGGCCATGGTCTCGGCGCCGGTGTCGAGCACGGTGACGAGCAGGGTCAGGTCGTGCATGCGGCGGTCGCCGGTGGCGGCCAGGTAGCCGGCCAGGGCGACGGCCGTCACCCCGCCGGCGCAGGCGCCGACCAGGTGGACGTCGGGGCTCTTGGTGATGCGGCAGGCGGCGGAGATGGCCTCGAGGCCGGTGGCCACGTAGTTGTCGAGGTTCCAGTCCCGCTCCGCCTCGGTCGGGTTGCGCCAGCTGATCACGAAGACCTGGTGGCCCTGGGCCGCGAGGTGCTCCACCAGGCTGCGGCCGGGGGAGAGGTCGAGGATGTAGTGGCGGCTGATCTCGGGCGGGACGAACACGACGGGCCGGGAGTGGACCTGGGGCGTGACCGGCGTGTACTGGATCAGCTCGGCCACCTCGTTGCGGAACACGACCGCCCCCGGGGTGGCGCCCACCGTCTCGCCCACCACGAACGGCCGGCGGTCGACGGTGGTGGGCATGGCCCCGTTGTGGCGCACGTCCCGGGCCAGGTTGCGGGCGCCGGCCACGAGGCTCTGGCCCTTGGTGTCCTTCGCCTTACGGAGGGCGGCCGGGTTGCCGGCCAGGGAGTTGGTGGGGGCCAGGGCGTCGACCAGCTGGCCGACGACGAACTGGGCCCGTTCCTCGCTCTTGGGGTCGAGCCTGAGGCGGCCCACGGTGTCGCTGGTCACGGCCCCGGCGGCCAGGTAGCCCTGGGCCACCCGGCGGTAGAGCGGGTTGTCCTTGAAGGCGGGGTCGGCGAAGCGCCGGTCGCCCCTGGCCGGCGCCCGGGTGGACGTCCCCCGGGCCACGGCGGCCAGCTCGCCGG
>JBOGFE010000166.1:0-4105 GCA_050741935.1 Acidimicrobiia bacterium
GGTGGCCCGCCGGTTGAACAGCGGGCCGGGCCGCTTCACCCCGAAGCGGCGGGCGATGGCGCGGTCGGGGTCGGACAGCAGCGGGAAGTCGAAGTCGTTGCGCTCGGAGAAGCGCTGCTGGCGCTCGACGGGGTCGGCGCTGATCCCGATCCGGCCGGCCCCGGCGGCGGCGAACTCCCCGGCCAGGTCACGGAAGTGGCAGCTCTCCGCCGTGCAGCCCGGCGTGAGGGCCCGGGGGTAGAAGAACAGCACCACCGGCCCCTTGGCCAGCTCGTCGCCCAGGCGGACCCGGCGGCCGTCATGGGCGGGCAGCTCGAAATCGGGCACACGCTCCCCCGGTCGCACGAACGGGCATGGTAGCCATGGAAGGCATGGAAGGAACCGGCGGCCGGCGGCGTCGAACCCTCCGTGGACAACGACAGGGACCCGACGTGAGCGCGCCGGCGGCCGTCACCGGCGATGTGGCCGGCGCCGTGCTGGACAAGGCCCGCCAGGGCGACCCCGGGGCCTTCGAGCAGCTGGTGCGCCACTACGACCCCATGTTGCGGGCCCTGGCCTACCGGCTCATGGGCGACCGCACGGCGATGGACGACGTCCTTCAGGAGGCCTATGTGAAGGCCTTCCGGGCCCTGCCCGGGTTCCGCGCCGACGCCGCCCTCGGCACCTGGCTCTACCGCATCACCTACCGGACCTGCCTCGACGCCCTGCGGGCCGAGGGCCGGCGCCGCACCACCCCGATGGACGAGGCCGGCCCCCTCGCCGACCCGGCCGGGGACCCGGCCCGGACGGTGGCCCAGCGGGCCGACCTGGCCCGGGCCCTCGACTCGCTCCCCCCCGACCAGCGGGCCGCGGTGCTCCTGGTCGACGCCGAAGGCCTGGACTACACCGCCGCCGCCGAGGTCCTGGGCGTGGCCCCCGGCACCATCGCCTCGCGCCTGTCCCGGGCCCGGGCGGCACTCCGCATCGCTCTGGACGAAGGGGACCCCCGATGAATCACGACGAACGCGACGAGCGGCTCGGCACCGCCCTGCGCCGGCTGCCCGTCCCCGACCACGGCCCCGACTTCTGGGACGACCTGGCCGGCCGGCTGACGGGCGACGCCCCCGGCCCCGTCGTCCGCCTGGACCAGGAAAGGAGCCGGCGCCGGCGCCTCGTCCCTCTGGGCGCCGCCGCCGCGGTGGTCGGCGCCCTCCTCGGGGCCGGCCTGGTGATCGGTGACAACGACGACAACCCCGGACGCTCGGTGGTGGCCGACCGTCCGCCCACCGCCACCGCCGGGCCGGCCATGGTCACCGTCAGCTACACCGACTCCGGCATCCCCGAGTCCGGGGCCGCCGGGGACTCCACCCTGACCGTGGCCGACGACGGCAGCTTCCGTTGGACCACCGCCGACGGCCTCGTCGACATCGCCTACGACGCCGCCGCCCTCCGGGCCGTGCAGGTGGCAGACCCCGGCAGCCGCCAGTCCGCCTACGTCTACCCCGACCTGGCCCCG
Organism: Acidimicrobiia bacterium; assembly: GCA_050741935.1. Classification (GTDB taxonomy): domain Bacteria; phylum Actinomycetota; class Acidimicrobiia; order IMCC26256; family BP-133; genus CAWBJP01. The sequence continues at coordinate 1,496 of JBOGFE010000166.1, forward strand.
GGTGGGCCGGACCTGCCGGTCTGGGCGGGCGAGCCGCTCGGTCCGCTGGCCGACTTCGTGATCAGCCTGGCCCGGGCCGGCGACGGGCAGGTCACCGAGGCCACCCACGAGCCCACCGGCCGGGCGATCTGGCGCTACGACGGCCCCGTCGCCTCCGACCGCCTGAGCGGGACCGCCGGCCCGAGCCACGTGCTCGCCGAGGTCGACCGGGAAACGGGCGTGCTCCTGACCATGATCTCCGACGTCAACGGCCGGATCTTCCAGGCCATCGAGGCCCGCACGGTGCAGGAGTCCGCCACCGTCGACCGCTCCCGCTTCTCGTTCCACACCGACCCGTCAAAGACGTCGACGTTCTCCCGCGGCTTCAAGCCGGTTTCGAAGGAGGCGGCCTCCGCCGCCGTGCCCTACGACGTCCTCGTGCCCGAGGACGTCCCCGAGGGGTTCGACCTCGACACCATCACCCTCAACCGGGACGTCCCCACCGGCACGGGGGCGGAGGGGATGAACCCGCCGGTGGCCGACGTCGTCGCCATGCAATGGCGGAAGGGGTTCCTGTCCTTCACGGTGACCCTGCGCCCGGTGTCCGGCCAGGAGTGGGACGACCCCTTCGGCCGGGAGGGATTCGCCCTGAAGCGGGTGCCGCTCCGGGCCGAGCTTCCCGGGCGGGAGCCCCTGGCCGGCTCCCTGGTGGTCGACGCCGGCGGCCCGCCGCACCTGTGGGGCATCACCTCCGACATCGTGGTCACCGCCGCCGGCGACCTCACCGCCGAGGAGTTCCTCCGTCTGGCCCGTTCACTCCGGGGCTGAGAGGGGCCGGTTCAAACCGCCCGGTCAGGCGCCCGCCGGCAAGGGGCCGGGGAACGTGGCGGCACAGACGGCGTAGGCCAGCTGGTCGTCCCCCCAGGGGCGCCGGGAGTACCACATCCGGAGCGACCCGTCCCGCAGGCGCACGATGCACGGTGTCCCCACCGACGATGCGTCCAGGTCGTCGTCGGGGGCGAGCACGATGCCGCGCCGGGTCCATTCCACCCCGTCGGGCGAGGTGGCCAGGGCGATGCTCCCCGCCTCCTCCTGTTCGCTGGCGAAGAAGAGGTACAGCCGCCGGGAGATCTCCAGGACACACGGGTGGGTCACGGCCAGCTCACCCGGCTCGGGTTCGAGCACGGGGCCGATCCGGTCCCAGGAGTCCCCGGACCGGGAGACGGCGCCGAGGATGCTGGCCCGCCGTCCGGCGTCGGGACGCTCGGCGCCGTCGCGGTCGTCGGAGCCCGAGTAGTACAGCCACCACTCCTCGCCCCGGACCACCAGGCACGGGGAGCCCCCGGCCAGGATGTCGCCCTCCTCCTGATCCACGACGGTGCCCCGGGTCGTCCAGCGGTGCCCGTCGGCCGAGGTGGCCAGGTGGAGCCGGCTGATCTGGCCGTCGAAGCCGCTGTAGGCCATGAGAAAGCCCTCGGCCACTCTGACCACGCACGGGGACCCGACGCCGTAGCGGTCGCTGTCACCGGCGAGGCCGGGCTCGATGGCCACGCCGAGTCGGCGCCACGGCTCGTCCGGTTTCCGAACGGCTTCGAGGATCCGCCCCGTCGTGCGGTCATGGCCCGAATACCACAGGTGCAGGCCCCCGTCCTCCCCCTCGAGAGCCCAGGGCTCCCAGGCCCGCACGCTGTCGGGCTCCCCGGCCGAGGCCGGCGGGAGGATGTCACCCTCCTGCTTCCACTCCACGTCCACTGAAGCTAGGACCGGCGCCTGACCGGCCCGAGGGCCAGCGGCACCTGCGGCTCGACTGGCTGGGACGGGTCCTCGGGCGACGCCTCGGGCGTGGTGGAGGCGTCGGGGAAGAACCCCAGGAGCACGTTCGTCAGGGCATACGAGCTGACCGGCTTGTCCAGGTAGACATCGGCCCCCCGGGCCAGCGCCTGCTCCTTGGTGGCGGCATCGCGGTGGAAGGAACAGACCACGATCCGCAGGCCTGACGACACTTGCCGGAGGACGGCGATCGTCTCCAGCCCCTCGGCAACGGGCTGGATCTCGACGAACGCCACATCGCAGTCCTCCGCTTCGAAGAACTCGACCGCTTCGGTGGCGCCCACGGCCTCGGCGATGTCCGGCCCCACCAGGCCGGTGCTCTCGACGAGGTTGCGGAACAGGTGGCGTCGCTCGGTCCGGCTGTCGACCACGACCACGCGCAGCCCGCTGGTTCCGCCCGCGTGCTCGGCGCCGTCGGTCACCGGCTCGTGACCTGACGCTCCGAAACCCGCATCACATCTTTCGCAGGCGCAGGTAGTGCGCGATGTCAGGCAGCGACCGCACCAGCACGGCGGCGCCCACAAGAACAGTCGCACTGATCACAACGGTGGCCATGATTCCGACGGTCTCCATGTTTCTCCTTGTCGCACGGGCTGGGGAGAGCCAATGTTCGACCCTGACCAGATAGTAGCAAAATATTTCTAGAACTGGGGTCGGCCCAGGCCGGGCTGCTCAGCCCCCGGCTTCACTCCCGGCTGGGAGCGGCTGGTCGCCGCACGCCACCACGGCGGCACCGAGGGCGGCGGCGATGAGCACGTGCCAGGCGGCGTGGGGCTGCCACAGGCTCTCGGGCCGGCACAG
>JBOGFE010000167.1:0-4235 GCA_050741935.1 Acidimicrobiia bacterium
CCCTGACCCCGCTCACCCCCGTGTCGCGTTAACCAAATCCACGGTCACGGTGGGGTTGACTAACGCGGGATGCCGTCGGTCAGCGGCGGGCGAAGACCCGGACCGGCTGGCCCTCGTCCAGGCTGGACCCGGCCCCCGGCTCCTGCTTCCACACCCGCCCCGGACGGGCACGGCCCGCGTCGGGTTCGGCCACGACCACCTCGGCCACCAACCCCGCCTCCTGGAGGACCCGGATCACGTCCTCCACCGAGAGGCCGAGCACGCCGGGCACGTCGACGGTCCGGGGCGGCCCGGCCGACACGGTGACCGTCACCGGTGAAGCGGGCGGGGCCAGGGCGCCGGGGACCGGGCTCTGGCCCACCACCGTGCCCGCCGGCGCGTCCCGGCTGGTCCGGGACTCGGGCGCCATCACCAGCCCGGCCGCCTCCAGCCGGGCCCGGGCCTCGGCTTCGGGCAGGCCCGTGACCTCGGGCACCGCCACCGACGACGGCGCGGCGGCGACGGCCGGGGCCGCCGTCTCCAGGACCGGGAACTCGGCGGGGGGCACCTCGGCCAGCGCCGCGCCCATGGCCTGGTTCCAGATCTCGGCCGGCCAGGAGCCGCCGGTGACCTTGAGCGGGGTGGCCGGGGGCGTCATCGAGCGCTGCCGGTCGGGGAAGCCGACCCACACCGCGCCCACCAGGTCGGGCGTGTAGCCCACGAACCAGGCGTCCCGCCACTGCTGGGCGGTGCCCGTCTTCCCCGCCACCGGCCGTCCGATCTGGGCCCGCACGCCCGTCCCCCGGGTGACGACCTGGCCGAGGACCGAGGTCACCTGGCGGGAGACCTCCGGGCGGAGCACCCGCTGGCGGGTCGAGGGCCGCCGGTAGAGGACGGACCCGTCGGCCCGGGTGACCTCGCTCACGAGGACGGGGTCGGCGTGCATCCCGTCGGCGGCGAAGGTCCCGTAGGCCGAGGCCATGTCCAGCACCGTGACCTCGTTGGTGCCGAGCACGGCCGAGGGGTAGGGCTCGAGGTCCGAGCGCACCCCCAGAGCCGTGGCCATGTCGACTGCCGCCTGGGGCCCGACCTCGTTGATGAGCTGGGCGTAGACGGTGTTGACCGAGGCCACGGTGGCCTCGGTCAGGTTGGTGGGCGGGCCGCCCGACCCCTCGTAGTTCTCCACCACCCAGTCCGGCTGGCCGTCGGGCATGGGCACGTTGAGCGACCCCGGGGCGTCGATGACCTGCTCCAGGGGGATGCCCCGGTCCAGGGCGGCGGCGAGGACGAAGGGCTTGAACGACGATCCGCTCTGGCGCATCCCCTGGGTGGCCAGGTCGAACTTCGCCTCCGGCGTGCCGCCGAAGAAGTCCCGGCCCCCGACCAGCGCCCGCACGTACCCGTTGCCCGGGTCGAGGATGACCATGGCGCCCGCCGGCGCCTCGGCGCCCCCGTTGGCCAGCACCGAGCTGACCGCGGCCACGGCCTTCTCCTGCACCCCGAGGTCGAGGGTGGTGTGGATGCGCAGGCCGCCTTCGAACAGGCTGCGCCGGCGTTCGGTGGGGGTGACCCCGAAGCGGGCGTCGCGGAGGACGAAGCGCTTGACCCGCTCCACGAAGTGGCCGGCGGGGTAGCGCTCGGCCGCCGGCCGCTCGACCACGCCCATCGGCGCCGCCTTGGCTGCGGTGACCTCTGCCTCCGGGGCCACCTCCAGCTCCTGCATGCGCTGGAGGACGACGTCGCGCCGGGTCTGGGCCGCTTCGGGGTGGTCGAAGGGGTCGTAGCGTTCCGGGGCGGCGATGAGCCCGGCCAGCAGGGCACTCTCCGGCAGGGTGAGGGTGGCCACCGGCTTGGCGAAGTACAGCGTGGCCGCGGCCTGGACGCCGTAGGCGCCGTTGCCGAAGTAGATCCGGTTCAGGTAGCGCTCGAGGATCGTCTCCTTGGTGTACTTGCGCTCCAGCTGGAGGGCCAGGACCGCTTCCTTGAGCTTGCGGTCGAGGTTCTGGGACGGGTCGAGGAGCACGTTCTTCACGTACTGCTGGGTGATGGTGGACCCGCCCTCGGTGACCCGCCCGGCGCCGGCGTTGCGTTTGAGGGCCCGGGCCAGCGCCCGCAGGTCCACCCCCTGGTGGTGGAAGAAACGGGCGTCCTCGATGGCGACCACGGCCTGCTGCAGCCCGGGGGCGATCGCGTCCAGCGCCACCTCCTCGCGGTCCTGCTCGGCGTGGAGGGTGGTGATGAGGGTCCCGTCGGCGGCGAACACCTTGGTCGAGGTGGCCTCGACCGGCGGTGCGGCCACCTCCACCCGGTAGGCGCACGCCCCTGAGGTCAGGGCCAGGGTGAGGAGGACGACCAGGCGACGGAGCATCCCGGCATTCTCCTGCGCTCCGGCGTCCGGCTGGTGGATGGCTACGGGCCCCCGGCCCGCCGGCCGCTACCGTTCTCTCCCCGTGGACCCCATCTCCAGCGACGAGGCCGTCCGCATCCTTGCCGCCGGCTCCGTCGATCTCATCTCCGAAGCCGAGCTGCGCACCAAGCTGGCCCGCGACCGGCCGATGCGGGTGAAGCTCGGCATCGACCCCACGGCCTCGGACATCCACCTCGGATTCGCCGTCGTGCTGCGCAAGCTCCGTCAGTTCCAGGACCTGGGCCATACCGCCGTCCTGATCCTGGGCGACTTCACCGCCCAGGTCGGTGACCCCTCGGGGCGCTCCGCCACCCGGCCCCGGCTGACGGCGCAGCAGGTGGAGGCCCACCTCGAGTCCTACCAGACCCAGGCCGGCCTCATCCTGCGCCCCGACCGCCTGGAGGTGCGCCGGAACTCGGAGTGGCTGGGCAAGCTGGGGGTCGAGGGCATGCTGCGCCTGACCGGGTCGGCCACGGTGGCCCAGATGCTGGAGCGGGACGACTTCCAGAAGCGGTGGCGGGCCGGCCAACCCATCTCGGTGATGGAGCTGCTCTACCCCCTCCTCCAGGGCTGGGACTCGGTGGAGGTCGAATCCGACGTCGAGCTGGGGGGCTCGGACCAGCTGTTCAACAACCTCATGGGCCGGGAGCTCCAGGCGAAGGAGGGCCAGGAGCCCCAGGTGGTGCTCACCACCCCGCTGCTCGAAGGACTCGACGGCGTCCAGAAGATGTCGAAGTCCCTCGGCAACTACGTCGGGATCACCGAGGCGCCCGGTGAGCAGTTCGGCAAGCTCATGAGCATCGCCGATGCGCTCCTCCCTCGCTACTTCGCCCTGGCCACCGGCTGGGGCCCGGACCGGGTCGAGGCCGAGGTGGCCGCCCTGGCCGAGGGCCGGACCCCGCCGGTCCAGGCCAAGCGACTCCTGGCCCGCACCATCGTCGACCTCTACCACGGCGACGGCGCCGGCCAGGCGGCGGAAGAGGAGTTCAACCGGGTCTTCCGGTCCCACGAGGCGCCGGCCGATGTCCCGACCTTCAGCCTCGAGGCCGACCATCTGGTCGACGGGCGCATCCGGCTGTTCCGGCTCCTGGCCCTGGCCGGCCTGGTGCCCTCCAACTCCGAGGGGCGGCGCAAGATCGCCGAGGGGGCGGTGCGCCTCGACGGCGAGCGCATCACCGACCCCGAGGCGGACCTCGCCCCGGCCGAGATCGACGGGAAGCTCCTCCAGGTCGGACGTCGTGCCTGGTCACGGGTGATTTTTGCCGGTTGAGGCTCGCACCGGTCCGGTGCCGGGCGCCGGGCCGGTATGGTGTCCTACTGGCCTCCGGAAGGGGTCCCAGGTTTGACAGAGGGACCCACCACCGCTAGATTGCTCCGGTTGCCCGCCGGCAGGCGCAGGTCGCCAACCGTGCCGGCACATTGACACGGACGCTCCCCTTCTTCGGGAGAGGTGTGTTGGGCCAGGTGCCAGATCCCCCCGTGGGTATCCCTGCCACCCGGACCGCCGCTCTTTGAAAACGGAACAGTGGTAATCAAAAGCCAGTGCGGGCGCACTCGGCCGACTCGTCGGTTGGGTGCGTTCACCAAGTCAATGCACTGAGTGAGAAACACGGACAACACGTTTGTGTGTCGATCCAGTGCCGGGTTGCCGGAAGGGCTCAGTGGGCCCGAAGGCGGCTCTTCAAACCGATCGCAGGTCGGTCGGACCTCCGGGTCCGGGTGGCCGAGATCTCGATGGAGAGTTTGATCCTGGCTCAGGACGAACGCTGGCGGCGTGCTTAACACATGCAAGTCGAGCGGGGTCCAACCTGTCGCAAGACAGGGGAAGGCCTAGCGGCGAACGGGTGAG
>JBOGFE010000168.1:0-4585 GCA_050741935.1 Acidimicrobiia bacterium
TTCACCGTGACATCGTCGAAGTGTGTCTCGCCGTCTGCTGACGTGTACATCCGGGTCACGGTGATGCCCGCCGCTGCGTCCTGATCGCCCATGCTCATTTTCCTCACTTCTGAGCTCATTGCCAAACCGTGCCCTCCTTCGTGCCGCGGTCCTGCGGCGTGCGCACCGAATCGCCGAATGGACAGCTCATCCCGCTCCGAGCTGCTATTCGTCTGTGGCTTACCATATTCATCGAATTCTAACTACACTAAAATTGTGACTCGCCGCTACCGCTCACCGCTGCGGGCCGAACAGGCTCTGCTCACCCGCCGGCGCATCCTGGACGTCGCCCAAAGCCGGTTCCTCGAGAGCGGCTGGGCGGCGACCACCATGAAAGGCATCGCCGACGAGGCGTCAGTGGCCCCAACGACGGTCTATGCCGTCTTCGGATCCAAGCGCGCCCTCATCTCCGCCCTGATCGACGAAGCACTCACCGGGCTGGCCGAACCGGACAACCTCGATTGGTGGGCCGATGCCATCCGCCACCCCGATCAGGGCGAGCGCGCTCGTCGGCTGGTCCAGCTGATCTGCGGGTTTCTGCCTCGGGTGGCACCGCTCGAGCGGGTGGTGCGAGAAGCTGCCGGCGCTGACGGAGAGGTCGCCAGTCTGGCTCGCGATCTTCTTCAGTGGCGCCAAGCGGCCGTTGCCGCCGTCGTGAAGACACTCGCCGGCGAGGAGGGACTGTCTCTCAGTCGGGAGGACGTCGCCGACCTCCTCTTCGCCCTCGCCGGTCCCGAGGTCTACTCGTTGCTCGTCGAGGTCCGAGGCTGGTCATCGCGGCAGTTCGAGACCTATCTCACGACCATGGTGGACCGCTTCATCGACCGGCCACCTGCCCGGAACCGTCGGCCAGGGAGAGTCGCAGCCCCCAAACAGAAGGCTTGATCCTCGCCTGTCCTTCGACGGTTACGGAGAGGCCCGGGACGCCCCGAACGGCTATGGCGCGACCTCGGAACCGATCGGGCTGCCTTCTGAAGACACACTCCGTGATGAGCTAGCCACCGGCGAGACGCCGGACGAGAGAGGCGCCGGTAGCTGTGCGGTCACCGTCCTCGAACGAGCGACGAATGTTACGGACCGAGATCAAGCCCGGCTCCCAAATCAGGCTCCCGTGTGATGGCTCGTTGCTGAAGCTCCCGGAGCAGGCCGTTGTCCAAACCATGGGCCTGTCCCGGGGTCATGCGCTCGATCTCGCAGTCGAGGTGGTCGAGGCGGCGTTGGGCCTCAGGGTGGGCTGAGAGCCAGTCGTCTCGATCTTCGACCTGGCGGACGAGTTCGTGTCGGCCCTCTTCGAGGGGGCTGATCTTTCCCTCGAGCCGTTCCCTCTCGGGGCCCGTTACACGCTCGAATCGTTCTTGTGCGGTCGTTTCCTCTGCGGCCGAGGCCTTGGCGCTGCGCCGCCAGTGGTGCCTGCTCCGCCAGTCCACGTCGGGCATGCCGGCGAAGGTCTCCGCCTGGCGGTGGCGATATTGCGCCCGGGCGAGCGCCTGGGCGGCCTCCCCCTCAGGGGTATCGGCGTAGCGGCCGTGTCCGCGGTCGAGCTCCACGAGGGCTTGGCGGAGGTCCGCCAGCCGGAACTCGACGCTCTGCAGGAGGGGCTGGGGATCCGGCGGAATGGCGGCGGCCACCGCTTCTCGCTCCGCCCGGAGGCGGGCCAGGCGCAGGGCCGATTCTGGCGGGAGCGGGGGATGGGCGCGGCTGGGAGGGAACGAGTCGGCGGGAGTGCCCGTGTCGATGGCCCAGCGGGGTCGGTGTTCCGCCGACCAGTCCCGAACAAGGTCCTCCCTGGCCTGGTCAAGGTTGTCGGCGACGACATAGACGTTGGATGAGTGCCGGGCCCGGCTCATGGCTACGTAGCCGAGTTCCCGGCCGCCACCGTCCTCGTAGCGGTGGGCGGTGTCCACGGTGGCGCCCTGCGAGCGGTGGACAGTCACGGCGTACCCGAGCGCCAGCCGGTCGGCGGTTGTCTCCTCGCGGGCGAAGGGCTGGATACGGCCGTCGTCCATGCGGGCCGTGACGGTGCCCGCGCCGGGGTCAACGGCAAGGACCCGCCCCCGTTCGCTGGTGACCAGCCGGCCGTCGGCGCCCGGGGCGAGGGTGACGATGCGGTCCCCGGCGGCGTAGCGGCGGCCGCCGGGAGCCGTCAGTTCCGGGCCCGACAGGCGTCCGTCGGCAGCCATGCGGACCCGGGCCCGGTGGTTGAGTTCCTCGACGTTGGCCCGACGCCAGGCGTACATAGCGGTCTCCCGGCCGGCGCCGAGGTCGGCGGCCCAGGCGTCGACGATGGCGTCGAGGGCTTCGTGGCGAGTTGAGGCGGTGACGATGCGGCCTTCTTCGGCGTACCAGGCCACCGCTCTCTGGACGTTGCCAGCCCGCAAGTGGGCCAGGGCGCGCCGCTCGTTCGGGTCTTCCTGGCGGATGTTGTCCTTGAGGATGTGCACGGCCGGACGGTGCCGTTCCAGCAGGGCCCGCAGCGCCCCGCCCGGGCCCACGGCTCCCAGCTGGCGGTCGTCGCCGACCATGACCACCTTGGCTCCGGACAGCTCAGCGGCGACGAGGAGGCGAAGCACGTCGGTGTCGGTGGCCATCCCGGCTTCGTCGTGGACGACCACGCTCCGGCGGTCGAGTTGGAGGCGGCCGTGGTCGAGGCGCCACAGCAGGGAGCGCAGCGTGCGGGAGGCGTCGATGCCGGCCTCGGTGCCGAGTGTCCGGGCCGCTTGGCCGGAGGTGGACGTGCCCACGACGCGGTACCCCGCCTGCTGGAAGGCGTAGCGCACTCCGGCGATGGCCGTCGTCTTGCCAGCACCGGCGACCCCGAGGACCAGATCGACACCGGCGCCCGACGTGCAGATGCCGAGGATGGCGTCGCGTTGCCCGTCTGTCAGGACGCCGCCCAGGTCGGCTTCCGTTGCCCACACTCCCTGGACCGCCTGGGCAGCAGTGAGGACGGCGACGTCCGATTCGGTTGCGCGACGGGCAACGACCTCGGCAACGGCGGTCTCGGTGGCAACGGTACGGGCAAGGGTGTAGGCCCGCCCCAGGGCGCCGGCAACACGCAGGAGCGGGAGCACCTCGGGGTCGGCCAAGGCCCGGCCGACCACCCGGTCGAGCTCGTCGGCGGGCAGGCCGTAGAGGGAGGGGGCCGCCGCTACCACCAGGTTGCGGCGGGCGAAGACCTTGCGCTCAGCGAGGATCCCGTCCGGGGAGAGGATCCTGTTGACGAGGGTGGCGAGTTCGGCTTCGGGCAGCCGGGCCCGCAGCGGACTCTGGGCGGCCGACGCCGCTTCGATCCCGGCGGCGAGCTCGTGGATCGGGAAGCCGGCCCCGGCCAGTTCGTTGCGCCAGCGGGGCAGCAGGTCGGCCACCGGGGTGTGGCGCTTGGCCTTGCGGGTTTCCCTGGCGGCGATGTTGCGGGCCTGGTAGCTCGAATAGCCGTGCTCGGCCATCTCGGCGTCGATCTCCGCCGACCGCTTGGAGTGGACCTCGAGCGCCTCCTTGGGGATCCCGGCGATGGCCCAGTGGCCGAGACGCCCCGACGGGCCGGGATCCGGCTCGATGGCGTAGCCCAACTCGACTGCCTTCCGGGCCGACGCCATCCGCCCGACCATGGTGGCGGCGTGGAGGTGCGCCCGCCACAGGGCCGTGTCCGGCGCCTTGTATCCGCCCCGCCGGTCGAGCATCTCGACCACGTTGGCCACCAGCACGTGGTCGTGGGGGCACGGGTCCCCAGCCCGGCTGGTCGCATGGCGGGTGTGGGCGTAGACCAAGCCGCTGGTGGCCGCCGGTGTCCGGGAGCGACCGCGACGGCCCCCCGTCCACCGGGTGAGCCCATCGAGATAGGCCAGGGTGGCGTCCCGCTCGGCGTCCATGATGGCGTGCATGTCCTCGGCCCGGCCCAGCACGCCCAGCTCGGCCACCGACTTGTGGGCCGAGATCACCAGCTCCATCCCGGGCCGCAGAGAGCGGACCAGGCGACCGCCGGTGGTGGGGTCGCAGGCCCCACCCGGGCCGTAGATGGCCACGTACTGCGCTTCGGTCACCGCACCGACCAGCCCGAACCGCTCAGCTCCTGAGCCGCCCCAGGTGAGGGGGGTCTCGCCCCGGGAGGCGTAATAGGCGAGGGCCTGGCCGGCGTGGTCGTCGGACCGGTCGACGACGGTCGCCCGGTGGTAGGCGACTGAGTCTTTGCCCATCATCCGCATCCACGCCACTGCGTTGACACCCCCGGCAACTTCGTTGCAATCGTGTTCCGCTCTTTGGGGATTGTGGCGTTCAGACAGCGGTTCGTAAAGCGGCTATTTCGTGAATTGGTATTGGAGGGTAATGGTGGTCATTGGAGGTCATTCAGTATCGCCGATTCAAGGGGTTGATTGGGTTGGGGTTCGGTCGTCGAGGGAGGGCCGGGCTCTCGGCGGACGGCCAACTGCCGGGCGCGGCTCCCGTCCCAAGAAGTGGGCAAGTCGGGAATGGGAGCTGGCAACCGGGAACGGGCGCCGAGCCAGACGGAAAGAAATTCTTCGATCGGGAACGGTTTCGGGAACCTCAC
>JBOGFE010000169.1:0-5644 GCA_050741935.1 Acidimicrobiia bacterium
GCCCCACAAACCGCAGGGGCGGGGATCCGTCAGCCTGGGCCGGGGACGCCGCACATCGATGACTTTGCCCCGGAGGCGATTCCTGGGCGGCCGTTCACGGGCCGAAACGCTCCTCAGAAGGCGTTCGATCATCTGGGGGAGCACCATGGCTTGGATCCGCGCGTGGCCAGCAACCGCCTCCATGTCTTGAAGCAGCAGGGTGGGCTGGGAGCGGCCGACGATGTGGTGATCGGTAAGACGGGCGATGTTTACAACGCTCAGACGGGAGAGCGGTTGGGCACGCTCACCGATCCGAACTTGGGGAGGACGCGATGACGGTCGAAGGCTGGACCGAGCATTCGAAGTACCAGCACGTCTTCGCCATCGTTCGGGTGGATCAGTTCACTCTGGATGTTGACGTCGAGCAGGGGATCACGGTGACGAAGGTGGTCACTTCAGTGGAGGAGGCTGCGGCGGAGGTGGAGCGGCTGAACGCCTTGCGGGAGAAGGCGGGCGGCCGGTCTCGGTACTTTTGGCAGGTGACTCGGCTGGTGCCGTCGGCGGAGGCGGCCCCGGAGGGCTGATCAGGCTGCGTGGGAGCGGGCTGATGGTCAGCCGGTGTCGGTGAAAGCGGCTCGGACGCGGTTTTTGGCGATGAGGCCGTCGATGATTTGGAGGACGGCGTCGCGGTCGGCTTCGTCGAGGGCGCCGAGGTCGGCGAGGCGTTGGCCGAGGGTGTGGTCGGGGCCGGTGAGGGGGTGGCGGGCGGCGCCGTCGATGACGAGGTAGTCGATGGAGACGTCGAGGGCTTCGGCGAGGCGGACGATGGCGGCGAGGCTGGGGGTGAGCCGGCCGTTCTCGTAGCGGCTGATGCGCTGGGAGTCGGCCCCGATCTTCTCGCCGAGTTCGGCTTGGGACCAGTCCCGTTCCTTGCGCAGTTCCTTGATGCGGTCCCCGAGGGGCATGGCGACGTCTTCCTGGTTGGTGGTCGTCGGTGCCCATTGTGCGGTCACGGCTTCGTCTCCTCGGGTCCCTGGCTGTGCCACCTACGACCCCTAGTGTGCTAGATATTGCACATCATCTGTGCTACTGGTTGCACGAAGATTTTTTCTTGGGAGGTGCGGTGGCCCGGGTGCCCGACGAGGAGATCGCCCAGCTGAAGGCGGAGGTCTCGCTGGAGCGGCTGGCCGAGGCTCGGGGGGTGGTGTTGCGCCGTCACGGCAAGGACCTCCTCGGGTTGTGCCCGTTCCATGAGGACCGGGAGCCGTCGCTGGTGGTCTCGCCGGCGAAGAACCTGTGGCATTGCCTGGGGGCGTGCCAGGCGGGCGGGTCGGTGATCGACTGGGTGATGCGGGCCGAGGGGGTGAGCTTCCGCCACGCGGTGGAGCTGCTGCGGGCGGGGATGCCTCCGGCCGCCGGGGAGGGCCGGGCGCCGAAGCGGTCCTCGACGAAGAAGCTGTCGGCGCCGTTCGACGTGTCGGTGGAGGACCGTGAGCTCCTCGATCGGGTCATCGCCTTCTACCAGCAGGCGTTGCGGGAGTCGCCCGAGGCCCAGGGGTTCTTGGAGCGTCGCCGCATCGCCCACCCGGAGGCGGTGGAGCGGTTCCGGCTCGGGTTCGCCAACCGGACGCTCGGCTACCGCCTGCCCGACAAGAACCGCCAGGCCGGCGCCGAGGTGCGGGGCCGCCTCCAGCGCCTCGGGGTCTACCGCCCGAGCGGCCATGAGCATTTCGCCGGCTCGCTGGTGGTCCCGGTGGTCAACGACGGGGTCGTCCGCGAGGTCTACGGCCGCAAGGTGCGCGACGACCTGCGGGCGGGGACGCCGGCGCATCTCTACCTGCCCGGCCCTCATGCGGGGGTGTGGAACGTGGAGGCCCTGGCCGCCTCGTCGGAGGTGATCGTCTGCGAGAGCTTGATCGACGCCCTGTCGTTCTGGTGTGCGGGGTTCCGCCACGTGACCGCCGCCTACGGCATCGAAGGGTTCACCGCCGACCACCTCGACGCCTTCCGCCGCAACGGCACCAAACGGGTGCTGGTCGCCTACGACGCCGACCCGGCCGGCGACCCGGCCGCCCGCAAGCTGGCCGAAACCCTTACGGCAGAAGGGGTCGAGTGCTTCCGGGTCACGTTCCCGGCCGGGGCAGACGCCAACGACGTGGCCCGCGACGCAACCAACCCGGCCGACGCCCTCGGCCGGCTCATCCGCCAGGCGGCCTGGATGGGCAAAGGGGCGGGGCCCCGCCGGCGGCTGCGGGCCGAGCCCGTCACCGACCCGCCGGCCGCCGAGGAGCAGGCCAGACCCGAGCTCGAGCCCGAGGAGCCGGAGGTTCTTTCTTTCGCCGCCGGGCCGTTGCCGCCGGAGTTGGTGTCGCCCGTCCCGGTGTTGCCGGCGGAGGTGGCGCCGGTCCTCGACGGTGACGAGCTGCGCCTGGCGCTGGGGGATCGGCGGTGGCGGCTGCGGGGCCTGTCCAAGGTGTCGAGCTTCGACCTGTTGCGCCTCAACGTACTCGTCGCCCGGGCGGGTGAGCGGGGGGACCGGTTCCACGTCGACACGCTGGATCTCTACTCGGCCCGGGCGAGGACGGTGTTCATCAAGCAGGCCGCCGACGAGCTCGCCGTCTCCGAAGACGTCATCAAGTTCGACCTGGGGCGGGTGCTGCTGGCCGCCGAGCGGGTCGCCGACGAGGTCGTCCGCTGCGCCCAGGCCCCGAAGGAGCAGGCGGTGGTGCTCACCGCCGAGGAGCAGGCCGCCGCCCTCGGGCTGCTGCGCGATCCCCGCCTCGTCGAGCGGGTGGTGGCCGACTTCGAACGCGTCGGGCTGGTCGGGGAGGCGACCAACTGCCTGGTCGGCTACCTGGCGGCCATCAGCCGAAAGCTGGACAAGCCCCTGGCCGTGATCGTCCAGTCGACCTCGGCGGCGGGCAAGTCGGCGCTGATGGAAGCGGTGCTCGGGTTCGTGCCGGCCGAGGAGCGGGTGACGTTCTCGGCCATGACCGGCCAGAGCCTGTTCTACATGGGGGAGGCCGACCTGGCCCACAAGGTGTTGGCGGTGGCCGAGGAGGAAGGCGCCGAGCGGGCCGCCTACGCCCTCAAGCTCCTGCAGTCCGAAGGGGAGCTGTCGATCGCCTCGACGGGGAAGGACACCGCCTCGGGCCGGCTCGTGACCCACACCTACCGGGTGCAGGGCCCGACCGCCATCCTGCTCACCACGACGGCGGTCGACGTCGACGAGGAGCTGTTGAACCGCTGCGTGGTCCTGTCGGTGGACGAGGAACGGGACCAGACCAAGGCGATCCACGACCGGCAGCGCCGGGCCCAGACCCTGGAGGGCCTGCTGGCGGCGCAGGACCGGGAGGCGACCATCAAGCTGCACCAGGACGCCCAGCGGCTGCTGGCCCCGGTGCTGGTGGTCAACCCGTTCGCCACCCAGCTCTCCTTCTGTGACGGGCGGACCCGCACCCGCCGGGACCACGTCAAGTATCTGACCCTCATCCGCTCGGTCGCCCTGCTGCACCAGCACCAGCGGCCCCGCCGCAGCGTGACCCACGAGGGGCGGGTGGTGTCCTTCGTCGAGGTCACCCCGGCCGACATCGCCCTGGCCAACCGCCTGGCCGCCGAAGTCCTCGGCCGCTCCCTGGACGAGCTCTCCCCGGGCACCCGCCGCCTCCTCGACGCGTTGGACGGCCTGGTCGCATCCCGGGCCGAGGCGGAGGCGGTCGACCGGCCCATGGTCCGGTTCACCCGCCGCGACCTGCGCGAAGCGCTGGGGTGGGGCGACACCCAGCTCAAGGTGCACCTGGCCCGCCTGGTCGACCTGGAACTGGTGCTGGCCCACCGGGCGGAGCACGGCGGGGGGCTCGTCTACGAGCTGGCCTGGGCCGGCCAGGGCCGCCAGGGGGAACGGTTCCTGGTCGGCCTCACCGACCCCGCCGCCCTCCCCGGGCACGCCGACGACGCGGACCGGTCGGGGCGAAACGGGGCTCGGTCGGGGCCTGGTCGGGGCCCGGTCGGGGGGTGGTCGGCCCCCGGTCGGGACGCCCCAGACGACCTGGACCCGCAGGCCGAGCGGCCAGATCCCGGGCACCGAGGACATCGAGGCGCCAGATCGCGCTGATCCGGCCGCTCATGACGAGCCGGTCACAGCCGCAGCCCGGGAGGCCGGCTGATGCCCCGGCGGGGAGAGCGGTTCCCGAGGATGGTGCCGGGGGATCAGGCCGACCCGTTCGGGTTCCCCCGGATGGTGGGCGAGTTCTGCACGTGGATGGGCACCCGGGGCATGTCGGAGAAGACGATCGACGACCGTCACAAGCTGTTGGGCTACCTGGCCGGCTGGCTCCTCGACCGCGGCGTCACCCGCCCGGCGGAGGTGACCAAGCCGGTCCTGGACGGCTATCAGCGGTGGCTGTTCCACTACCGCAAACCCGACGGCCGCCCCCTCACGTTCCGAAGCCAGCACACCTATCTGGTGCCGGTGCGGGCCTTCTTCAAGTGGGCGGCCCGGGAGAACCGCATCCTCTACAACCCCGCCTCCGAGCTCGAGCTCCCCCGCATCGAACGGCGCCTCCCCAAACACGTCCTGTCCGTCGAGGAGGTCGAAGCCGTCCTGGCCCAACCCGACCTGGGCGAGGCCACCGGGGTCCGGGACCGGGCCATGCTCGAGGTGCTCTACTCCACCGGCATCCGCCGCTCCGAGCTGGCCCACCTGGCCCTCTTCGACCTCGACAGCGAACGCCACACCCTGCTCGTCCGCCAGGGCAAAGGGCGCAAGGACCGGATGGTGCCCATCGGGGAACGGGCCGTCACCTGGGTGGACCGCTACGTCAACGACGTGCGCCCCAAGTGGGCCCCGGCCCCCGACGACGGCACCATCTTCCTCACCGTCGACGGCTCCGGCTTCTCCCCCGGGACGCTCACCCCCCTGGCGCGGCGCTACGTCGACCAGGCCAAGTTGGGCAAGTCGGGGTCGTGTCACCTGTTCCGCCACACCATGGCCACCCTGATGCTCGAAGGCGGCGCCGACATCCGCTACATCCAGGCCATCCACGCCGCCTGCCACCCCGGCGCCACCAACACCCGGCACCGATCACCGAACCACCCCTCCCTGGGCAACACCGGACGACACGACGACGACGACGTTCAAGAGCTGCTGGTTGTCTTGGAGCAAGAAGAACAAGAAGAGAACCGCCCCCCCGAGGGGAACCGCGACCATGGCTGAGCCGGCCCGGGTCGAACTGCGCTTCCCCGTCGACCCGACCGAAGCGCCCCTCGTCTACCCCGACACCCCCTACCCCGACCCCGTCGAGGACCTCGCCGGCCTGCCCCACCCCGACGCCTACCAGCCTGCCTCGACCCTCCACCTCGCCGGGACCGAAACCACCCCGGCCGGATGCGCTTCCACGTGGCGCTCACCATCCAAGGGCAGTCCCTCTGCGACGCCGACCTGCGGGCCGCCATCGTCGAGGCCCTCACCGGCCGCCTCAACATCGTCCGGGTCGCCGTCAGCCACGGCCAGGCCGCCGACCACGATGACGGCGGCAACACTGTCTGAACGGCCCGCCCGGCGCGGTGTTCAGAGTCCCGTTCAGACCACCCCGGCCGGACACTTCAACACGGCTCTCGGTGATTCCGCCGGGCCGCCCGCAGGGCGGCCTCGTGTCCGCTGAAC
>JBOGFE010000170.1:0-6622 GCA_050741935.1 Acidimicrobiia bacterium
GCGCATGGATGCGGGCTACGCCCGCGACTGGCATCCGGCCCCCCGTCGCCAGTTCGTGTTCGTCTCGAAGGGGGAGGTCGAGCTGAGAGTGTCCGACGGGGAAGTGCGCCGCTTCGGGACCGGCAGCGTCGTCCTAGCCGAGGACACCACTGGCAATGGACACCAGACGCGGGCAGCGGGGGCAGGAGACTGCGTGGTCGTCTGGGTGGCCTGCCCATGAGTGGGTTCTCCATCAGGATGTGTCCCGTGTGATCGACCATCAGTCCTTTAGGCGCTCACCCTGCGTCAGCCGCGAGCGCCGGTGGCGACCCCGGAGAGGGCCTCTCGCGACTTCTCCACCGGTGGATGGATGTTCTGCGACCGGGGACGGGCGATGATCGGGCCGTGAACGAAAGGCTCGAACCGGTGGTGTTGCCTCGGGGCGTCGTGACGTTCCTCCTGACCGATGTCGCCGATTCAACCCGGTGGTGGACGGAGGGCGGCCCGGAGCCGGCAACAGCCATGGCTCGCCAGGCGGAAATCATCGTCGGAGCTGTCACCGCCCACGGAGGGTTCCGCCCGGTGGAGCAGGGTGAGGGCGACTCGGTGGTGGCGGTGTTCGAGCGGGCCAGCGACGCCCTGGCGGCCGCGGTCGACGGGCAGCTTGCGCTGGCGGCCGAGCGGTGGCCCGGACCGGCGGTGGCGGTCCGAATGGCGGTCCACACCGGTGAGGCCGAGTTCCGGGACGAGCAGACCTACGGTGGGGAAGCGATCATCCGCTGCGCTCGACTGCGGGAGCACGCGCAGGGCGGTCAGGTGCTGGTCTCGGCGGCGACGGCCGAGATCGCCGGCGAGCGCCTGCCGGCGGGGACGAGCTTGATCCCGCTGGGCGAGGTTTCGTTGCGGGGGCTGGCACGCCCGGGGCGGGTCCATCAACTGGTCCACGATGCCGTGACGACGACCCTTGCCGACCTCGGGCCGCGAAGTGCCCGACTCGGCTCGTGGCCGACGCGGCTCGTCGGCCGGGCCCAGGAACGCCGGGACGTCGTTGAGTTGATCGGGGACGCCCGCCTCGTCACGGTCACCGGCACCGGAGGTGCGGGCAAAACGCGGCTGGCCCATGCCGTGGCGGTCGAGTTGAGCCCTTGTTTCGATGACGTGGTCTGGGTCGAGCTGGCCGGCCTCACCTCAGACGATGAGGTCGCAACCGCCGTCGCCCGCGGCTGTGGTGCCCGGGAGTTTCCGGGAGTCGGCACCCTCGACGTCCTCACCGCCTGGCTCCGGACGAGGAACCTGCTCCTCGTCCTGGACAACTGCGAACACCTGCTCGACGGCTGCGCGGCGTTGGCAGGAGAGATCCTGCGACTCGCCCCAGGGACACGGATCCTTGCCACGAGCCGCGAACTCCTCGGCGTCTCCGGTGAAGTCACGTGGCGCATCCCGTCGCTGGCGCTGCCGCCGGAGGGGCTGAGCGACCCGTCGGCGATCGCGGCCTTCGACGCCGTCGAGCTGTTCGTCGACCGGGCGCGGGCGGCCGATCCAACGTTCGTCCTCGACGAAAGCACCGCCGGCGACGTCGCCGCCATCTGCCGGCGCTTCGATGGCCTTCCGCTCGCCATCGAGCTCGCCGCCGCCCGTCTGCGGTCGATGACCCTGCGGGCCGTGACCGACGCGCTCGACGACCGCTTCCGGCTCCTGAGCGGCGGCATCCGGACCGCGCGGCCGCGCCAGCAGACGCTGCTGGCCTCGGTCGACTGGAGCTACAGCCTGCTCGACGTGGTCGAGCAGACCCTGCTCCGGCGTCTCGGCGTGTTCGCCGCGCCGTTCACCATCGAAGCCGCCGAAGCGGTTGGGGCGGGCGAGGGTGTGGACCGCTTCGAGGTGTTCGACCTCATGTCCCGGTTGGTCGACAAGAGCCTGGTGCAGCTGGCGGGCGAGCGGTACCGGCTGCTGGAGACGATTCGCCAGTTCGCGCTCGACCGGGCCGGCGTCGAGGATGGCCTGGCCGAGCTTCGGGATCGGCATCTCGAATGGTGCCGGAGCCGGGCCGCCCGCTGGCGGATCGACCAGGCGCCCGCCACGGAGCCGACGATGGCAGAGATCGCGGTGGAGTCGCCCGATCTCGTTGCTGCCCTGGAATGGTCCGTGCGGAGCGACGGCGGACCTGCGCTGGAACTGCTCTGGCCGCTGGGGTGGCTCTGGGTCGTCGAGAGCAGTTTCGAGGACGCCGCCCGGTGGTCGGGCGTGGTCCTGGCCAGGTTCGAGGTCGGTTCGCGCGGCTGGCTCGGGGCCCTGGCCCCATTGGCGCACGCCCTGATGATGAGCGGTGACCGAAGCTGGGTCGGGCCGGTGCGGGCCGCGCTGGCCAACGGCCAGGATGGCGTCGACGACGTCACCCGGGGCCATCTCGAATGGGCCGAGCTCCGGGCTCCCGTCGTCTTTCGTAATCCCCAGCGACTCACCCGCTTGCAGTCGTTGATCGAGCTGGGGCGGCGAGCGGGCAACGACGCCTTGGAACTCGGTGCCGGCGGGATGCTGGCCTACAACTGCGCTGGATTTGGGGACCTGGAGGAGGGCAGCCGGCTGTGTGACTGGCTCGACCGGCGCTTGCCTCCTGACGCCGAGCTTCGCTCGTCTCTCAACGTCGCCCGCAGCTACCTGGCCCTGTACCGGTGTGACTTCGATGGGGCCTGGCAATGCGTCTGGGACCTGGCGCGGCGGCGGCCGCCCGACCTGCCGGCGGCCGTCGTCGCCGGGCTTGTCGGCTTGTACACCGAGGATCTCGATCGTCTGGCGGTCGGTCTTGAAGCCTGCGAGTGGACCGCCTCACCCGGCGCTTCTGGCGCTTCTGGTTGGCGGTCTTGGCCCTATGCCGACTGGCGGCGCCTGTTTCGGGCTTTTAGAGAGCTTCTCGACGGCCGGCTCGGTGAGGCCCGGCTCGGTCTGGAACAGGCAGAGCTTGCGCCCTCCGGGATTGACCGCCAGAGCCCCCTGAGCGTGCGGTTACGCCTCCAGTTGGCGCTCCTCAGTGGGGACGCAGAAGTGATCAAGACACGGGTGTCAGAGTTGCGGCCCTTTCTCGATCAAGCCGCCGTCCCTTCGTCATCGCTGGAGCGGCTGGCCAGAGACACGACTCCGTATGGCGCCGCCAGCCTGAATCTGCTGCTCGCCGACGTCGCCATGAGCGAAGGGCGGCTCTTCGGCGCCGAGGAAGCGGTACACCGCGCCCTCGGTTTCGCCGCGCCGCACCTGAACCTGGTCATGGTCGACGCCCTGGAGGCGCTGGCTGTGGTGCTCGGCCAGCGCAACCGGCTCGCCGATGCCGCACGGCTGTTCGGGGCGATCAGCGCGTTTCGGGAACAGTCCGGGATGCGATTCCACTTCCCCCTCCGCCGAAGCCAACTCGAAGCCCTCGCCCCCCAACTGGACGGGGGCAGTGTGGCCGCGGGCCGCGATCTGACCGTCGCCGAAGCACTGAGCCTCGCCCAACGCACCCGGGGCAGGCGCGGGCGCCCCAACGTCGGGTGGGACAGCCTCACGCCCACGGAGCGGCAGGTGGTCGAACTGGTCGGCGAAGGTCGTACCAACGCCGAGATCGCCGAGAAGCTCTTCATCGGAGTGTCCACGGTCAAAACGCATCTCGTCCACGTCTACGAGAAGCTCGGGCTGCGGTCCCGGACCGAGCTCGCTGCCGCCACCGCCCGCAAGGAGGGCCGATGCTAACTGCAGTCGTCTGCGCCGATCGCGTCTGGGACGGCCTGGCGCCCAAACCGATCCCGCACGGATTCGTCGCAGTCGAGCACGGGCTCATCACGGCCGTGGGCCGCCAGGGCGACCTTGGGAGTCGCTTCGACGGTGCCCACCGGCTCGACCTGTCCGGTGTCACGTTGCTGCCCGGGCTGATCAACGGGCACGTCCACCTGACCTTCTCGGCGTCGTCGGCTCCGGTCGAGGACTACCTGGCCGACGCCTCCATCGGGCTGTGCGCGCTGACGCTGCGGGCCGTGGCGAACCTCGAGGCGGCCGCCCGAGTCGGGGTCACGACGGTGCGTGACCTCGGCACGCTCAACGACGTCGCGTTCGCTGTTCGGGAGGCGGCGGCGAGCGGGCGGATCACGTCGCCCCGAGTCATCAGTAGCGGCGAGCCGCTGACGGTGACCGGAGGCCACTGCCACTGGTTCAGCCACCAGTGCGACACCCCCGCCGAGATCCGCCGGGCCGTGCGCCGCCAGGCCAGCGCCGGGGCAGACCTCGTCAAGATCTTCGCCACGGGCGGCAACCTCACGCCCCGCACGAACCCGTTCGCTCCCCAGTTCACCTCCGAGGAACTCCGGGCGTGCGTGGAGGAAGCGACCCGACTCGGACTGCCGGTCGCCGCCCACGCACATGCCCCGGAGGGGATCCGCCGAGCGGTCGCCGCCGGCGCGTCGACAATCGAGCACTGCTTTTTCGAGACTGCCACCGGCGTCGAGTACGACCCAGCCGTCGCCGAGGCGATGGCGGCGGCGCAGGTCGCCTTCTGCCCGACGCTCGGCGCCCGTCTCTGCCGCGTCCTCGCCGAATCCGAGCCCGCCTCGCCAACGCTGCGCCGGATCCTGGGCAAGCTTCCGGCGATCGTCAAAGCGATGCGTAACCTCGTCGACGCTGGCGTCCCGCTCCTCGCCGGAAGCGATGCCGGCGTCACCAACCATCCATTCGGCGACTTCCCCGCCGACGTCGGGGCTCTCGTCGTCGACGACATGCTCGGGTTCACTCCCCACCAAGCGCTGATGGCCGCCACCTCGGGAGCGGCGGCGATCCTGGGGCTCACGGACACTGGTGTCCTCGCCGCCGGTCGACGCGCCGACCTGCTCGCCGTCGCGGGTGACCCCTTGTCCGACATCGCCGACCTCACCCGCACGCGTTACGTCATGCAGGGCGGCACCCCACTCGCCTTGTCGCCCATGGCGTCGGCGGCGTGATGGACAGCTCGACGCTGTCCGCCAAGCCAGCGCCGGCTTCATGGAGTTCTTCGCGAGCCGGCTGTTGTCGCCCCGCCTAGCGTGCTCCGATGCCTGCGACTTCGTTGTTGGCATCCCGCAGCCCATATTCGATCTGAGCGGCGTTTGCGGCAGGACCGCAGGAGCGCCAGGCAACCACTGGTTGTGACCGCGACGTACTCCTGCGCCGCCTCCGGAACCATCAGTGACCGCGACGTCTGTGGTCTTTTTGTGGTCTGTCGGCCGTTCAGGGGGGTCTGAACGCGAGTCAGGACCGGCCAAAAACCGGCCCTGACCAGCATCTTCTCTCAGTCGGGACGGCGGGACTTGAACCCGCGACCTCAGCGTCCCGAACGCTGCGCGCTACCAAGCTGCGCTACGTCCCGATAGGGCGGAGTGTAACCGACGGTCCCCGACCGGGACTCAGGCCAATTCGGGCTCCGGCACCGGCTCGCCGGCCTCGTCCTCCGCTGCCTCGGCGGCCAGCCGGGCCTCCTCGGCGGCGATGAGGTTCTTGACCGTCCGGCGCAGGGTGCCGGGGTCGAAGGGCTTCACCAGGATGGCGTCGGCCTGGGCGCTGCGGGCCAGGAACCTGTCGGCCTCCCGGTCGAGGAGCAGGAGGACGGGCACGTGGGGCAGGCGGTCGCCCGACTCCTCCAGGCGCAGGTCGATGCTCACCGCCATCCCGCCCATGTTGCCGATCTGGAGGTCGACCACCACCAGGTCCGGCCTGACGTCGCCCACCACCTTGCGCACGTCCTGGCCCCGGGTCACCTCGATGACCTCGAATCCCGGGTTGACCAGGGCGGACTTCACCTGGTCCCGCACCCAGGCGGCGTCACTGGCCACGACGACTTTCGGCATGACCGGAACCTATCCCACGAGGTGCCGGCCCACGGCCAGCAGGCCGGAGAAGTCGCACACCTCGGCCGGGAGCAGGGGCACCCGCACGATGGGCAGGTCGCCGACCTCCTGCTCCAGGCCGGCCAGGTGCCGGCGTTCCCGGCCGGCCAGCTCGGCGAAGTCGGCCAGGTTGTCGTAGAGCTGGGCCAACGCCCCCGGCGCCTGGTGCGACCGGGCCCGGAGGTCCTCGGGCAGCTCATCGCCAAAGGCGGGATGGATCCGGTTCACCACCAGGCCGTCCACGACCAGGCCGCTCTCGCGCAGGCGGCGGGAGAAGAACCCGGCCTCGGAGATGGCGTCCCGGCCCGGCGAGGTGATCAGCACGAAGGCGGTCTGGCCGTCGGCCAGGAGCTGGGTGACCTTGCGGGCCCGCTGGCGGAACCCGTCCTCCATCCCCTCGAAGGCCTGGAAGAAAGCCACCAGGTCGTCCACCACCTCGGAGCCGATCACCTTGGCCACCGTCCGGAAGAAGGTGACCAGGGCGAGGTTGGCCACCTTGAACGAGGCCCGGGTGGGGGCCATGACCAGGCGGAAGAGACGGTTGTCGAGCAGGCGGGTGAGCCGGGCCGGGGCCTCGATGAAGTCGAGGGCATGACGGGTGGGGGGCGTGTCGACCACGATCAGGTCCCAGGCCCCCTCCTCGTGCAGCTCGTGGAGCTTCTCGGTGGCCATGTACTCCTGGGTCCCCGACAGGGCGGAGGAGATGTTGCGGTAGAAGCGGTTCTCCAGGATGCGCTCGCCCTGGTCGGTGTCGGCGGCGT
>JBOGFE010000171.1:0-9045 GCA_050741935.1 Acidimicrobiia bacterium
CGGCCGGCCTGATTGCCTGGCCGGCGAGCGAAGCCGATGCCGTTCTGAGGCTCTACCGCACGGTCGTGGAGTCGGCGCCCCGGGAGCTGACGACGGTCGTGCTGCGGCGCAACGCGCCGCCGGCTCCGTGGCTGCCGGAGGACGCGCATGGCACCCCCATCATCGTGATCGTGGCATGCCACACGGGTGACCTCGAGCAGGCGCAGGCGGACCTGGCACCGATCAAGTCGCATGGCACGCCGCTGGCGGACCTGATCCAGGTCAAGACGTACGTGGCGCAGCAGTCGCTGCTCGATGCGACCCAGCCGAAGGGCATGCACTACTACTGGAAGTCGGAGTTCCTTCCCGGTCTGTCCGGCGCGCTGCTCGACACCTATCGGGACCGGGCGGCAGCCATCACCTCGCCGCTGTCCCAGGCCGTCATCTTCCAGTTCGGCGGGGCCGTCGCCGATCACGACTCCGGCGTTGCTGCCTTCGGCAACCGCGACGCCGCCTACGGCTTCTTCGCCGCCGGGGGCTGGCCGCCGGGCGACCCGAATGCCGACCGCCACCTGGCGTGGGTGCGCACCACCTGGGAGGCGATCCGCCCCCACTCCACCGGCAGCAACTACGTCAACTGGCAGACCCCCGACGAGGACGACACCCGGCTGCGAGAGGCCTACGGCGACCACCTCGGGCGCCTGGCCGGCATCAAGTCCGCCTACGACCCGGACAACCTGTTCCGCGTGAACCGCAACATCCGGCCTGCAGACCGACGGCCGACCGTTGGTGTCAATCTGGCACACGATTCGGCTTGACTTGGCACCATGATGGTGCCATCATGGCGTCATGGACCTCGGGCAGTATGTCGACCACATCCACCACCAGCTCGCCGTGGCCGCCGAGGCCGGCGGTGACGAAGCCCGGGCCCTGGCCGAGCGCCTCGTCGCCCCGCTGGACGCCGCTATCCGCCTGACCTTGCAGGACGCGCTGGCGGCGGCGGTGGAGGAGATCACCTGTGAGCTCGCCCCGGGCTCGGTCGAGCTGCGCCTGCGCGGCCGTGATCCTGAGTTCGTGGTGACGCCACCACCGGCCGATCCGTCGAGCGACGATCAGCCCGAGGCGCATGTCCCGCCTCCCGGTTCCGTCGAGGGCGACGACGGTGGGATGTCGCGGATCAATCTCCGCCTGCCCGATCAGCTGAAGGCCCGGATCGAACAGGCCGCCGCCGGCGAAGGGATCTCGGTCAACAGCTGGCTGGTACGAGCAGCCGCCGCCGGCTTGGACCGCAGCGGCCCCCGCCCTCGACGGGAACCTCGTGCCCGTCCGGGCACTCAGCATTACCAGGGCTGGGCGCGCTGAGCGCCCTGGGTCCTGACCCCACGACATCTCTCGGCGAACTCCGCCTCAGCATGGAAGGAAACCTCTCGTGCCCACCTTCAATACGCCCGAACCCATCTCCGTGACCGTGGGTCTCGGGGTCGGTGACCTCCGGATCGTGGCCTCTGATCGTACGGACACCGTCGTCGAGGTTCGCCCCAGCGATCCCTCGAAGCAGTCCGACGTGGCCGCCGCGGAGCAGACCCGCGTCGAGTACGCCAACGGCCGACTGCTGATCAAGGCCCCCAAGGGCTGGAGGCAGTACTCGCCCCGCGGTGGTCGCGAGTCAATCTCGGTCCACATCGAGCTGCCCGCCGGATCGGAGGTGCGGGGAGAGGCGGCGGTCGCCGCGCTCCACTGCACGGGCCGGCTCGGCGCATGCCACTACCGGGCCGCCGTCGGCGATATCGACGTCGCCGACGCCGGCACGGTGGATCTGAAGACCGCCGCCGGCGACATCATCCTGGGTCACGTCGCCGGCGATGCCGTGCTCACCACCAGTTCCGGCGCCGTGCGCATCGACCGGGTCGAGGGGGCGGCGGCGGTCAAGAACGCCAACGGCGACACCTGGATCGGCGAGATCACCGGCGACCTGAGGGTGAAGGCGGCCAACGGCAAGATCGCCGTCGAGCACGCGCAGGGCGATGTGGAGGCCAAGACCGCCCACGGCGACATCCGCCTGGGTGAGGTGATGCGGGGTGCGGTCCAGGCCCGGACCGCCATGGGGAAGGTCGACATCGGCATCCACGACGGCGTCACCGCCTGGCTCGACCTCGACACGCGCTTCGGCGTAGTGCAGAGCGACCTGGACGCGGCCGAGCGCCCCGCCGATGCCGAGGTGGTCGAGGTGACGGCCCGCAGCGCCTTCGGCGACATCACGGTCCGCCGGGCTCCGACGCCACACCATGTGTGACGCGGCGGGATGGCGACACCAAGGCGGGGATCGTCGGCCAGGGCATCGTCCACGACTGACGGCCTTCACCAAGTCGCGGACACCTCGTCGCCCGGGCGAGGCTCGAGGCCGTGCACCTGGGCGGTTCCGGGTTCGACCGGGTCGTTCTCTCCGCCCAGGCAGGGGGGCGTCGAAGGTGTCGCAACCACCGCAACCAGCGGCCGGCTGCTCCCCTCGAGGCTGAGCACCAGCGACTGCTGCTGCGAAACGGGGCCGCAGTAGGGCCCGGTCCAGTGCACACGCAGGTGCCGGGTGACCCCGGCGTCGATGGTCCGCAGGGGCGGCGCCGATGAGGGCCTGGTGAACTCGACGGGCAGGACCGCGCCGTCGTCACCCCAGAGCTCCGCCGCGGCCGTCGCCGGAAACTCACATACCTCGGCGCCGCCGTTCGTGATCTCGACAAAGCCGAGGAGGCGGCCCCGGAGCTCTGAGCGCCATCGCCGGTCCGCCTCATCGGGAGGACAGCAGGTGCCAACCCCCTTGGACCACTCATCCAAGGAAGCGGTCAGCACGTCCGGCGTACAGGCTCGCGGCCCGTCGAAGGACAGCGCGGCCGGAGTGCCACATACGAGGCGAGCCCTGCTTTTCGCTCAGGGATGCCCCGCCCGGTAGCGAGGGTTATCCCTGGGCCGTCGCCCCTCCGCCGGCCGTCAGGGCAGGTGGCGGTGCAAGAAGCCGGCGGCCTGGTCCCAGGCGTCGTCGCGGGCCCGGGCGTCCCCTTCGGCGGTCCCGCCGTAGTCGAAGGCCACCCGTCCCCCCGAGGTGGGCGGCTCGGCGGCCGCCGCTCCCAGCAGCTGGTGGCCGGCGCCCGGATAGGAGAGGTGGGTGACATCGGCGGACCGGCCGTGCCCGCCCAGGCGGGCCACGATCATCTCCGCCATGCGGGCCGACGGCCACATGCGGTCGTCGGCGCCCGAGACGAGGAGGAACGGACCGCGGGCCTGCTCCACAGGGATCCCGGCGGCGGCGGCCTCCTCGTCGTCGAGGACGGCCTCGTAGATCGGCGCCACCGCCAGGCCGGCGTCCGACACCACCGGCTGAGCCCGGGAGGGATAGGCGGCGAAGGGGACGGGCCGGCCGTGGTGGGACCAGCTCGAGCGCAAGAGGGCCGAGGCGTCGTCGGCCTGGCGGTCGAGGCCGAAGAACACCACGGAGGCAGGGGCGATGGCCACCACCGGTCCGATGAGGTGCGGGAAGCGGGAGGCGGCGAGGAGGGCGAGTTCGGCGCCCTTCGAGCCACCGACCATCCCGACCAACGGCCGGCGGACGGCTGGATGCCGGGCCAGCCAGGACGCCGCCGTCTCGACGTACTCGAGCGGGACCTCGACGATGGCCGGGGTCAGGCCGCCGGCGCCGAAGTAGGCCAGGGCCAGGGTCACGAGTCCGTGCTCGGCGAGGCGGGCGGCGAGCTCCTCCCGGACACCGCCCCGGGATCCGCCCAACACGACGGCGCCCGGATGAGGGCCATCCCCGTCGGGCAGCAGCAGGACGCCCACCAACCCCTCGTCGTCGACCTCGTGTCGTGTCACCATGCTGGCCGCCACGGTAGAGACTGTCGTCGGGCGGACACGGGAAACGAGGGCCATGGGCGGGTACAGATGTTCTCGAGCGTGTAGCGCCCACCACGGGAGAGCGGCAGTACGCAGTCGCGCTGCAGCGGCTTGCCGGTCGCACCGCAGTACGCGCAGCCGCCCCAGGCCGCTTGCAGCGCGGACCACTGCTCGTCGCTGAGGTCGTGCTCGACGCGGTCCATCCGGCGCGTGCGTCTGCGCGCCGCTCTGGCCTTCCGACCCCGGTTGACCACCATCAACCCAGCGTATGCAGGGCGCGCACCGGGATCGCGCTTCCGTGGTGTAGCTTCCGCGCCCTGCCCAGCACTTGGGGACCAACACCCGGACGTTCGTCGATCCGCAGAACCCGACGCGGGTCGCGGTGCTGATGGATGTGCCCGACATGGATGCCGTCATGGCGGCGATGGGGACCGACGCCGCGTCCGAAGCGATGGCGCACGACGGCGTCCTGCCCGAAACCCTGGTCATCCTCATCGAGGCGTAGCTCGTACGCCACGCGACGGCGATCGGGTCAGGCAGTAGCCGTTTTCTGCCGGGGCAGGTAGAGCGCTCCATAGAGCCCGGCGGCGGCGAGGCCTCCGGCGATCGGGCCGACGAAGTACACCCAGGCGTTGCTCCAGTAGCCGCCGACCAGGGCCGGGCCGACGAACCGGGCGGGGTTCATGGCGCCGCCGGTGAACGGGCCGCCCGCCATGATGTCCATGAGGACGACGAAGCCGATGGCGAGGCCGGCGATCTTGCCGAACGCCCCCCGGGGGTCAACGGCGGTGGCGAAGATCACCCAGACGAGCAGGAACGTGAGCACGGCCTCGATGATCACGCCCTGGCCGGCGCTGATGCCGTCGCCGAGGCCGGGGGTGCCGAGCTTGGCCGACCGCCACAGAGACTCGGGGATCGCGCCCCGCAGGACGGCGGCGCCGGCGATGGCTCCCGCCATCTGCGCGCCCATGTAGACGACCGCCTCCATCGGGTGGATCTTGCGGGCGGCGGCCGCGGCGATCGTGACGGCCGGGTTCAGGTGGCCGCCGGAGATGTGGCCGACGGCCGAGACCATCACCGCGATGGCGAGCCCGTGGGCGATGGCGATCGTGACGAGCCCGGCCCCCCCCTCGCCCCCCCCGGCGGCGCCGGCAGCGACGATCGAGCCGACGCCGATGAAGATCAATGCGAACGTGCCGACGAACTCGGCCAACGCCTTCTGAATCGGCGTGTATACCGCCGGAGCCTCTTCTTCATATCCGGCTTTTGTAAGCGTTTCGTTCAACTCGGTTTGGGTTGACTTGGTCAAATCGATGTTCGGCATTGCCCTCCCTCGGTCCGCCGCACCCCGCGCCAAGACAGGTCTTGTAAGCAAACGCTGTCGTCCCAACGGCTCCCGGGGCACGCTAGCGCCGAATTCGAACGGATGCACGAGCCCAATGGGTCAACATCCGGACGGAGAACCGGACGGGAGGTGAATTCATCGTGACCGGGCTCATTGTGAGACTGCCGTGGGCCCGATTTGGGGTCGCCGAGACATTCGGCGTGACGAAAACAGCTTCCTCAGAAGATCGTGTAGCCGCCGTCGATCACGGGGACGTCGCCGGTGTGGTAGGCGACCCTCGGGTCGGCCAGGTAGCCGGCGGCGGGGCCGAAGTCGCCCGGTACGGCCCAGCGGCGGAGCGGGGTCCGTGACGTCGTGGTGTCGAGGAACTTCTGGTGCCGGCGAGCCTCAACTGGACGCGGGTCGAGTCGCGGTCTCCGGCAACCGGTCGGATGGTCACCACCGCCGCCAGCCAGACCGTTCCACCATCGTGTGGAACGCTAGCGAACTCGCGCGCTCGGCCGGAAGGGAGCAGGAATGTCTCAGCTACTGAGGGTGCAGTGCTTCGGCGTGACGCGGGATGGGTTCGGCGCCGGTGTCGGCCAGAGCCTGGACCACCCCTTCGGGCACGGCGCCGATCCCGCCGAACTGTTCTCATGGGCCGGCGCCACGGCAAGCTGGGTCAACCGCACCGACCCCGGCGGGAGTCGGGGACTCGATGACTACTTCACCCGCGACTTCACCCACAACATCGGCGCCGAGATCATGGGACGCAACAAGTTCGGTCCCCAGCGCGGTCCGTGGGAGAACGAGGACTGGAAGGGCTGGTGGGGCGACACGCCGCCGTTCCACACCCCGGTGTTCGTGCTCACGCACCACGAGCGCCCGTCGTTCACCCTGTCCGACACCACCTTCCACTTCCTGAGCGCCGCACCCGCCGAAGCCCTGCGGCAAGCGAAGCAGGCCGCAAACGGCAAGGACGTACGCCTCGGTGGCGGTGTTGCAACCATCCGCGAGTTCCTCGACGCCGACCTCGTCGACACCATGCACGTCGCGGTCGCGCCCATCGAGCTCGGCCGCGGCGAACAACTCTGGAAATCCCACCGCGAGCTGCTGGACCGCTTCCACCTCGACTCCGTGCCAAGCCCCAGCGGGGTGGCTCACCTGCTGTTCTGGCACCGGTAGATCCACCGCGCCACGGGCGACGCCGGACCCGGCGAGCGATCGGACGAAGTCGGGTCGAGCAGGTTCAAGCCGAGACTTCGCCGGCCGGCGGACGCCGATGGGCGAGGTTGACGAGCACCCGATCGAACACGGCCGTGAGTGTGTCGATCTCCTGGTCGGAGAGCAGGTCGAAGACGTAGCCGCGGGTGGCGGCGACGTGGCCGGGGGCGGCGCCCTTGATCGCGGCCAAGCCGGCGTCGGTCATGCGCACCATGGCGCCTCGTGCGTCGTCGGTGCACTCCTGGCGGGTGACGAGGCCGCGCTTCTCCATCCGGTTGACGTGGTGGGAGAGACGGCTGCGGTCCCACAGGATCTCGCGGCCGAGCTCGCGGGCGCGCAGCATGCCGCCGGGTGACTCCGACAGGGGGACGAGGACGGCGTAGTCAGCGGCCGACAGCCCGCTGCTGCGATGGATCTGGTCCGCCAACACGCTGGCCAGCTCCTGGTTGAGGCGGAGCCAGCTGCGCCACAGGTGAGCCTCGCGTTCGTTGAGCCATCGCGTCTTGGCCATGGGAATACTCTACGCCAGGTTTTGTTGACGTGTCAGCATCACAAGATATTGTGGATACGTCAGCAAACTGGACTGCTCAAAAGGAGCTGACCGCCATGCCGGCCATCACGGTGGAAGACACCCTCGTCCTGCCCCGCATCCCTCGGCCCGACCCGACGAGCAGGCCGCGGCCGGTGGCCAAGCTCGTCACCTCCCGTCGCCAGGCCGAGGGCGCGGGATTCGTCGTCGCCCGGCCCTTTCCCGGCGAGATCTCCCTCGCTGAGGCCGACCCGTTCCTGCTGCTCGACCACGTCGGGCCGCAGGTCAACGGCCCGGGCGAAACGAAGGGGGCGCCCTGGCATCCCCACCGTGGGATCGAGACGGTCAGCTACATCCTCGATGGTGAGATCGTCCATCACGACTCCAACGGCGGGGGCGGCCTGATCGCCGAAGGCGACACCCAGTGGATGACGGCGGGCGGAGGCATCCTCCACGACGAGCTGCCCAGCGAGCGGGCCTACCGCCTTGGCGGCCCGTTTCATGCCGTCCAGCTCTGGGTGAACCTCCCACCCGCTCTCAAGATGGCGCCGCCCCGGTACCAGTCCATCACCAGCGACGGGCTCCGGCTGTTGACCTCCCACGACGGGGGAGCGCTCGTGCGCCTCATCGCCGGCGACCTCACCGGGTTCGCGGGGCCGGGCGTGACCCACACACCGATCACCTACGCCCATGTGACCCTGGCCCCGGGTGCCGAGCTGTCCGTTCCCTGGAGCCCGGACTTCTCCGCCTTCGCCTTCGTCCTGACCGGCCGGGGCACCGCCGGTGCGGAGCCACGGCCAGTGGAGAGCGACCAGCTCGCCGTCTTCGGCGCCGGCGATCACGTCGTGGTCGCGGCCGGCGGGGGCCAGTCCGACCCGCTCGATGTACTGCTGTTCGGCGGGCTGCCGATCCGGGCGCCGATCGTGCACTACGGGCCGTTCGTCATGAACACCCGCGAGGAGATCCTCCAGGCCATCGAGGACTACCAGGGTGGCCGGCTCGGCACCATCCCCGCCGACCAGCTCGCCCCCCGGAGCTTCGCGTGACCAACTGCGAGAGAAAGGACGTCCAGCCATGAAGCTGAGCACCATGGCGACCAAGGTCTTCACCCGGATCCACATCGCCCTCTACCGGAGGACGGCTGGGAAGATCGGCGGGCGCTTCCGTGGTTCCCCGGTCCTCCTGCTCACCACCACCGGCCGCCGCAGCGGGGAGCCCCGCACCACCCCCCTGCTCTACGTCGACGACGGCAACCGCAAGGTCGTGGTCGCTTCCTACGGGGGCGCCCCCCAAGACCCCGCCTGGTACCGCAACCTCCTCGCCCATCCCGAGGTGACCGTCCAGACCGGGCCCTCCGTCCAGCAGATGCGCGCCGACGTGGCCGACCCCGAGGAGCGATCCCGTCTCTGGGCACCCCTGGTGGCGATGTACCCCACCTACGACGACTACCAGGCCAAAACCGAGCGGCAGCTCCCCGTCGTCGTCCTGGCCCCGCATGTCCCGGCTACATCGACTGGAAGGGCGTGAAGAGCCGGACCACGCTGCCGGCCAGCTTCGCCTTGAGCTCTGCGCTCGGCTCACCAAGGAGTTCGCCGGAGACCGAGCCCGTCGCAATGGTTGCCTCCATCAGGTCGCCGAGGTGCTCGGCGTGCTCGATGAGAGCCTCGGAGTCCCGGAACCGCTCGAGGACGATGCACTCGGACTGGTCATCGTTGAAGTAGCTGTCGTATTGCAGCGTTCCGGTGTCCTTGGTCCGCACGATCTCCAAGGGACGTGCCCGGCAGGATCCGCCACGTGGCGCATGTTCCGCCGACTGAGTCGACTGCGACGGCGACGAATCGATCGGCCTCCTATACGGCCAATTCAGGAGCAGCCGGTTCGACCGGCGCCGAAGAAGGAGCCGGTTGGTCGGCCGTCTCGCTCATCTCGACGGCCCGGGTCTCGCGCAGCCCAACGATGCACGCCAGGCCCAGGAGGGAAAGCGCGGTGAGATAGACGCCGATCGCCGAGCTGCTGTACCTCTCCAGGAGCCATTCCGAGATGAATGGCGTCATGGCACCGCCGAATGCGCCACCGAGGCTGAAGGTAAGGCCCGCTCCGGTATAGC
>JBOGFE010000172.1:0-3277 GCA_050741935.1 Acidimicrobiia bacterium
CCGTAGAAGACAGCGTCGCCGTAGGTGAAGATCCCACCGTCGGAGGCGACCATGTAGTAGCCGCCGCCCGACGCGGTGGTGATGGAGTCCAGCACGGGGCCGTTGAGCCGGAGGCCGTTCAGGTCTCCCCGGTGGGTGGCATCGCCGAAGGCGAACACCCGGCCGAGGCTGGTGAAGACCCAGTAGCCGGCGCCGGTCCGGGTGGCGGACAGGCTGGTCACGGTCTCACCCGGGTTCAGCTGGGAGGCGCGCACGCTCCCGTGGTCGGCGGCGTCGCCGCGGGGCGATACGGCCCCTCGGTCGTCGATCACCCAGTAGCCGTTCCGGCTCGGGGTGGGCTCGAGGTCGACAGCCCGGGCCGGACGGGCCACCGGGGCGTCTCCCAACGCCGCCGCGTCCCCGAACGGGAACACCTTCCCGGCCGCACCCAGCATCCAGTAGCCCGACCGGGCCGGGAGCGGGTCGTTGGTGCCGGGTCCGGGAGGATCGATCTGCGACCCGCCGCCACCCGGAGGCGCCGTGATCGGAGTCGTGGTGGTGGTTGTCGTCGCCGGCGGGGCCTCACCCAGAGGGACGATGTCCTCGAGGCGCACGTACTTGAAGTTCATGTTGCCGTCGCCCGGGGCGTTGTTGTTGTTGTCCTGGCACACGAGGAGGCCCTGGGGGAAGGCGGGGCCGAGGTTGGCGTACACGGCATCGAGCCCGTCGGTGTTCTCGCACCCGTCGGCGGTGGCGGAGCTGACGACCTTCACTTGGCGGACGAAGTCGTAGGGGGCGCGGCCCCGGTAGACGGTGAAGGCGTTCGCCTTCTGGGAGGAGACGATGAGGTGGCTGGCGCGGCTGGGCTCGGTGACGACGGCCAGGCCCTCGGCCTCCCGGGTGAAGTGACCGCCTTCGGAGACTTCCTTGTCCACCATGACCCGGTCGGCCGTGCCGGTGGGGTCGGTGGGCTCGGCGCCGTAGCGCCAGATGTTCCAGTCCTGCTCGGCCACGAAGAAGCTCCGCCCGAACTCGTCGGCGACGCAGGCTTCCGTCTGGTCGGGATTGCCTTCCGGCGGCCTCGGCTCGACCTTGATCTGGCGGACCTCTTCGAAGGCGACCTTGCCGGTGCCGTCGTCGGTCAGCTCGAGCTGCTTGATGGTGCCGAAGCGGTCGACGACGAAGGCGTAGAAGCGGCCGTTGACCGGGCTGTTGTACAGGCACATCCCGTGGGCGTAGAAGGGCCCCTCGCCCGGCTTCTCCAGAGCGGCCCGGTCGATCTTGCCGCCGCCCTTGGTCACGTTCGAGAGCTGCCGGGTGGCCGGGTCGAGCTGGTAGAAGCTGATGGAGCCGCTCCCGGCCAGGCCCAGGATCGGGGCCGTCTTCCCGCCCAGCGAGAAGCCGGGCCGCAGATCGACGTTGTTCCCGTGGGACAGCGGGAGCTTCTGGAGCCGGGCTCCGCTCAGGTCGTAGACGGAGAGGCTGTAGTCGTCGTGGTCGGCGCCGATGACCACCGAGCGGGTGGGGTCGGTCGGGTCAACCCAGATGGTGGGGTCGTCCATGGTGTCGCCGGGGATGTCCGAGGGGCGGGTCTCCGCCACCGCCCGCGCTTCGAAGACTTCGTCCTCCGCCGCCGGGGTCGGCGGAGCGGCCAGCATGAGCAAGCCGGCAACCATGCCCGCGGTCAGGCCGGTGGCGGTGGCGCGACGGCGCGACAAAGGCAAGGCCCTGAGGTTCATATCGAGCTTTCCCGGTCGGAGGGGTCGTCTCCCCGAGATTCGACCCAAACCAGGGCGATCCTGCTTGCCGGCGCCGGTTCAAGTGCCGCCTCCGGCGCAGCTCGACCCTCTCCCGCGCACAACACATCAATCTCATTTGATATATTTGGTTGTGGCCACCGCGACCGCACCGCCCGCGACCGCACCGCCCCCGAGCGGGCCGCCCGAGTTCCTGGCCCTCGCCGCCCACCCGCTGCGCTGGCAGCTGCTCAGCGAGCTGTCGCGAAGCGACCGCCGCGTCGGTGAGCTCACCGCCCGGCTCGATGCGCCCCAGAACCTCGTCTCCTACCACCTCGGCCGTCTCCGCCGCGCCGGCCTCGTGTCGGCCCGCCGGAGCTCAGCCGACGGCCGGGACAGCTACTACACACCCGACCTGGCCCGGTGCGGCCAGCTGCTCGGGGCTGCCGCCTCCGCGCTGCACCCCGGGCTGTGGCCCGCCCCCGGTGCTCCTCCCTCTCCCACGGAGGCCGTGTCGGGTCGGGTGCTCTTCCTGTGCACCGGCAACAGCGCCCGCTCGCAGATGGCCGAAGCCCTCCTCGCCCGGCACACCGACGACTCGGTCGAAGCGTTCAGCGCCGGGAGCCATCCGACCCGCCTGCATCCGAACGCGGTCAAGGTCATGCGCGCCTTCGACGTCGATCTCGCCGGCCGCCGAACCAAACACCTCGACGAGTTCGCCGGCGAGCACTTCGACTACGTCGTGACCCTGTGCGACCGGGTCCGGGAGATCTGCCCCGAGTTCCCCGGGCCGGCCACGACCATCCATTGGAGCATGCCCAACCCGGCCGAGGAGGGCGACTCCGACCGAGCCACCTACCCGGCCTTCGAGCGCACGGCCGCGGACCTCCTCGCCCGCATCCCGTTTCTCGTCGCGCGGCTCCGACAACGAACCCAGGAGGTGAACTGATGCCCGACGGCACCGTCAGTGTCCGCTACATGGTCGACGACGTCGAAGCATCCATCGCGTTCTACACCGACCACTTCGGCTTCGGCCTGCTCACGAACTTCGCCCCCGCCTTCGCCGACGTCCAGCGAGGCAACCTCTGGCTCCTGCTCAGCGGGCCGGCCAGCTCCGCAGGGAGGCCGATGGCCGACGGCCGCAAACCGGCACCGGGCGGCTGGAACCGGATCCACTTCATCGTCGAGGACCTGCCCGCCGAAGTCGAACGGCACCGCGCCGCCGGGCTCACCTTCCGGAACGACATCGTCACCGGACCCGGCGGGTCGCAGATCGTCCTCGATGACCCCTCCGGGAACCCGATCGAGCTCTTCCAGCCGGCGCAACGCCCGGCCACGGCCTCGGCTTGAAACAAGAAAAGCCCTGCTGAGCAGGGCTTTTCCTTGTGGCCGGGGCCGGCGTCGATCCGGCGACCTCGCGCTTTTCAGATGTCCACACGGCGTTTTTCTGGTGCCGGCTGATGCTGCCTCGTCCGTAAAGGTGCTGGTCAGCGGGACTGGGCGGGACGGAGCGGTACGGGACGATAGGCCCCGGACGCGGGATGCTCGCGGGATCTTCGCGG
>JBOGFE010000173.1:0-8354 GCA_050741935.1 Acidimicrobiia bacterium
CACGTAGAGGGTCCAGGCCGCCGCCGCCAGCAGGATGCGGGACTCGCCCTTGGTCATCCGAGCGCCGCCAGTGCGGCCATGGCCGACTCCACCGCCGCCGGCGAGGCGGCCGTCATCGGAAGCCGGAGCTCGGGCGTGGGGATCCGGCCCTGGGCGTGCAGCACGCCTTTGATCACAGAGGGGTTGGGCTCGGCGAAGAGGCGCTTGACCAGGGGCAGGAGCGCCTCGGCCCCGGCCCGGCCCTCCTCCAGCTTGCCGGCCAGGCCGCATTCGATCATGGCCACGAACCGGTCGGTGGCGATGTTGGCCGACGCCGCGATGGTGCCCGCTCCGCCCATGAGCACGGTGGGATAGAGGTAGGCGTCGTCGCCGCCCAGCACCGAGAACCCCTCGGGGGCGCCGGCCAGGACCTCCAGGGTGTCCATGTCGATGCCGCCCACCGCCTGCTTGACCCCGGCGATGTTGGGGGTGGTGGCCAGCTGGAGGAGCGAGGCGGCACCGAGAGCCCGGCCGGTGCGGTAGGGGATGTTGTAGACCACCACCGGGACGGGGCTGGCCTTGGCCACGGCCCGAAAGTGCTCGATGATGCCCGCCTCGGTTGGCCGCACGTAGTAGGGCACGACGCACAGGGCGGCGACGCAGGCCGGCACCCCGGCCAGCTGCTCCACGGCGGAGATGGAGGCGGCGGTGTTGTTGGTGCCCGCCCCCACGATGAGCTGCGCCCCCCGGGCCTCGCACACGCCGGCGCAGGTGACGATGACGCCCCGCTTCTCGTCGCCGGACAGCGCCGACGACTCACCCGTGGTCCCGAGGGCGACGATCCCCGCCGCCCCGGCGTCGAGGTAGCCCTCCACCAGCCGTTCCAGGGCGGGCAGGGCCACGGAACCGTCGTCCTCGAACGGGGTCACGACGGCGACGTAGACGCCACGCAGCTCCAGCTCACTTGCCATGCTTCCAGGGTAGCCCGGGACCCCGGGCGGCTTTCAGCCGCCGAGAAGCCGGCGGGCCCGGTCGAAGACGGCGTCCAGCATGGGCTCGGTGAGCTTGCCGGTGAAGGTGTTCTGCTGGGACACGTGGTACGAGCAGATGATCGTGGGGCCTCCGGTGGCCACCTCCACCCCGTGGCCGAAGCGGGGCCGGGGCGAGGGCAGGTCGACGCCGGCGGCCCGCAGCGCCCGCCACGCCGCCTCGTAGCCGAAGGACCCCAGGGCGACCAGCACCGCCGGCCGAAGGGCGGCCAGCTCCCGGACGAGGTAGGGGTTGCAGGTGTCGCGCTCGGCCGGAGTGGGCTTGTTGTCGGGCGGGGCGCAGCGGACGGCGGCGGTGATCCAGCAGCCGGTCAGGACCAGGCCGTCGTCGGCCGAGACCGAGGTGGGCTGGTTGGCGAAGCCGGCCCGCCACAGGGCCCGGTAGAGCCAGTCACCGGAGCGGTCGCCGGTGAAGACCCGCCCGGTGCGGTTCCCCCCGTGGGCGGCGGGGGCCAGGCCGACGACGACGAGGCGGGCGGCGGGGTCGCCGAAGCCGGGGACGGGCCGGCCCCAGTACGTCTCGCCGGCGTAGGCCGCCCGGGGCTGGGCCGCCACCGCCTCCCGCCACTCCACCAGCCGCGGGCAGGCCCCGCACTCCACCACCTCGGCCGTGACCTGCGCCAGCGATTCCCCTGCGGTCATCCGGCGACGGTAACGCCGTTCCTGGCACGCGGATTGCGCGGTAAGGAGAAATCCGCGTTCCAAGAAGCGGCGTCAGGCCCTCACTTGCCCGAGCTCGGAACCGGCGCCGAGCTCGACGAGGGCGGTGGCGGCTCGATCCCGGCCTGCTCGAAGGCCACCCGCAGGAGGCGGCGCATGCGGCGCTCGGCCGTCCGGGCCATGCCCGAGGGGACCTTGGCCACCACCCGGACGGTGTACTGCGTCTCCATGAACGCCTCGACGCCGAGCACGCTCGGGGCGTCGATGAGCAGGTCGGCCAGCTCGGTATCGGCGGGCAGCTCGGCGCAGTAGCCCTCCAGCACCTCCACGGCCCGCTCCACCGGCGTGGCGTAGCCCACGCCCACGTCGATCTGGACCCGGGTCCAGCCCTTCGACTTGTTGGTGACCAGGCGGACGTCGCCGGAGGGGACGATGTGGACGTCGCCGTTGGGGTTGCGCAGGGTGGTGGTCCGCAGGGTGACGCGCTCGACGATTCCGGTGACGCCGTTGACCTCGATGTTGTCGCCGATGGTGTACTGCCCTTCGGCCAGCAGGAACAGCCCGTTGAGCAGGTCCTTGACCATGGTCTGGGCGCCGAAGCCCACGGCGAAGCCGAGGACCCCGGCCGAAGCCAGCAGCGCCCCGGTGTTGACGCCCACCACCGACAGGGCGGCCATGACCCCCACCCCCACCACCACGGCCACGGCCAGGTAGTTGAGGATGTCGAAGAGGGCCTGCAGGCGGCCCGGGTCGGAGACGCCCCCCCGGGCGGCCAGCGCCGAGGTCTCCAGGTGGGCCTTGACCCGGTACAGGATGATCCGCACCAGGCGGATGGCCACCACCGTGCCGAGCAGGGTCAGGATGAGGCGCAGGCCCTCGTCCCGGGCGAAGCGCTCCAGGGCGTCGCCGATCTTGCCCATTGATGACTCGGCCAGGAGCATCACCGCCCAGGTTAACGGGGGTCGGGGCGGCCGCCGGGGACTCCGCCCCCACTGGCCCCGAAGGGCGGAAGGCGGG
This sequence comes from Acidimicrobiia bacterium, assembly GCA_050741935.1. Classification (GTDB taxonomy): domain Bacteria; phylum Actinomycetota; class Acidimicrobiia; order IMCC26256; family BP-133; genus CAWBJP01. Next base: position 2,706 of record JBOGFE010000173.1, read on the forward strand.
AATACTGGCCCGGTGCGCTGGGCCCGCTGTCCGAACTGCGGAGCCGCTCTCTCCGAGGTGGCATCCGGCTGCGGAGGTTGCGGTGCCGACGTCACCGGCGCCCTCATGGTCCTCGAGGACGGGCCCGCGGCCACCCGCCGGGCGGCGCCGTCCCCTCGCGTGGGGCGGCTGGGACTGGTGGCCGGCGTGGCCGTCGCCGTCTTCCTGGTGGGCGGAGCCCTCGCCGGCCCCCGGACGGAACAGACGGTGCTGGAGCGCCCGGCCCGGCCGGTGGTGCGCACCCAACCGCCCGACGCCATCCCCGCCGGCTGGGAGTGGAAACCCACCGGCCCCCTCCCGGGGCGCCATGGCCATGCGGCGGTGTGGACCGGCTCGGAGATGGTCCTCTGGGGTGGGGAACGGCCCGGCCGCGCGCCCCAGGGCGCGGCCTACGACCCCCGGCACGACACCTGGCGGCGCATCGCCCGCTCACCGCTCGAGAACCGCAGCGGGCCGGCGGCGGCCTGGAGCGGCGCCGAGGTCCTGATCTGGGGCGGCATCAACGGGGGCGGGCCTCTCGACGACGGGGCCGCCTACGACCCGGCCACCGACCGCTGGCGGCTTCTCGCCCCCTCCCCCCTCACCGGCCGGGTGCCCCTGGCCTCGGCGTGGACGGGGCGGGAGATGGTGGTGATGGGCGCCCGGGGCTACGGCCGGACCGTGGGGGCCACCGACACCGCCGCCTACGACCCCGCCACCGACACCTGGCGGCCGATGGGGCAGGTCCCCATCACCATCAACGAGGGCACCGGGGCATGGACGGGACGGGAGCTGGTGGTCTACGGCGGCCTCCTGGACCGCAGCCGCCGGCCCCAGACGCCCGGCGACCAGGCCCTCGGTGCCGCCCTCGACACCGCCACCGGCCTCTGGCGGACGCTGCCGCCGGCCCCGCTGTCCAGCCAGGCCGTCGCCCTGGCCTGGGACGGGCAGCGGGTGGTGGCCTGGGACTGGGACCTGGTGGCGGCCGCCCTCGACCCGGCCACCGATCGCTGGAGCAACCTGCCCGGCCTGCCCCTGGAACGGCGCGACTGCCTCCCGGCCGGGGTGGCCGCCGGCAATCTCGTCTTCGCCCAACACTGCGGGCAGGCGGCGGTGCTGGAACGGGGCCGGCCGAGGTGGCGGGTCTTCCCCGCCCCCCGGGGGGCGTGGGGGGCACCGATCTTCACCGGCGACGAGCTGGTGCTGTGGCTGGGACCGTCGGGGAGACCCCACGACGGCACCTGGCTCCACCGCCTCGCCTGACCCCTGGCAGTAGCTTTCCCCGGGTGCGGGCTCTCTTCATCGTCAACGCCAGCGCCTCGTCGGTCACGGCCCGGGCCCGGGTGGTGATCCACAAGGCGCTGGCGGCCGACTTCGACGTCACCCTGGCCGAGACGAGCCGCCGGGGTCACGCCGAGCGCCTGGCCCGGGGGGCGGCCATCGACGGCACCGACGTGGTCGTCGTCCTCGCCGGCGACGGCACCCTCAACGAGGCGGCCAACGGCCTGGCCGGGTCCGACACCGCCCTCGCTCCCCTGCCCGGCGGGTCGACCAACGTGTTCGCCCGCACCATCGGCGTGTCCAAGGACCCCATGGAGGCCACCGGCCAGCTGCTCTCCTCCCTCCACCGGCGCAGCTACCGGCGCATCGGGGTGGGGGCGGTCAACGGCCGGCGCTTCCTGTTCCACGCCGGCGTGGGCTTCGACGCCGCCGTCATCGCCCAGGTGGAGAAGCGCAGCGAGCTCAAGCGCTACGCCGGCCATCCCCTGTTCGTGGCCAGCGCCTTCCTCACCTGGTTCCGCCACTACGACCACAGCCGCCCCCGGTTCTCCATCGAGGTGCCCGGGGTCGGGGGTGGCGCCGAAAACGACGGGGAGGCGATCCCCGGCTGCTATTTCGCCATCGTGTCCAAGACCAGCCCCTACACGTTCCTCGGCCCCCGCCCCGTGGTCGTCTCCCCCGAGGCCGGCCTGGACAGCGCCCTGTCGCTCACCGCCTTCCGCACGCTGCGCTTCAGCCCGGTCATGGGGGCGGTCGTCTCGGCGGTGACGTCCACTTCGGGCGCCGGGGTGCGGCGCAATCCCCGGATCGTGACCCGCTCCGACCTGGGGAACCTGAGCGTCGTGGGGACCGAGCCCTTCCCCTACCAGGTCGACGGCGACCACCTGGGCGAGGTGGAGCGCCTCGACTTCACCCACGAACGCGACGCCCTGACGCTGGTCGTGCCCTAGCCCGCCCGGCCATCCGCGAGCCCGCGCCGCCGGCAGCATCGCCCTTGATTGTCCGGGAGAGGGCCCGCTTGTTCCCCGGGCCCCCGGCAGGTTCGTCGGGGGGCGCGGCGAAACTGTCGACGTGGGTTGAGCGGCTCCGGATCGTCTCCAGATGACCCTCACCGCGCGGGCGGGGTGACCACCACGGTGGCCCCCGCCTCGTCGCGTCAGGCCCCGGCGTCGAGCGCCTCAGTCCCGCAGCCGGTAGACGTTGCGGCGCTCGGAGAGCATGAGCACGTCGCAGGAGCCCGACGGGAAGTAGTCGCCGGCCTCGATGTTGTCGCCGGGGGCGACCATCTTGCGCTTGGCCGGGGCCTCGTAGGTGAAGGCCGCCAGCGGGCTGCCGGGAGCGGGCCCCCGGAAGACGGTGACGGTGTCGTGATCCGAGGTCACCAGGGTGGAGTGGTCGGGGGAGGGCCGGGCCACGCTCACCCGGTCGGCGCCCCGCAGCTCGCCCACGAACCGGGGCCGGTTGACCCACCGGTCGGACAGGCCGCCGAAGCGGTAGAGGCGGGCGGGGGCGGTCTTGGTCACCACGATCAGGTCCCCGTTGTAGAAGAAGCTGGCCTCGGTGTTGGTGAAGCCCCGGTCGGGATAGCGGAACCGGTAGCGGCGCACGAGCTTGGCCACCTTCCCCTTGTCGGGGTCGGGTTCGAGTACCTCGTAGATGAAGGGATCCCGCCCGGACTGGGTGCTCTCCACGATCCACAGGCGGCCCCGCCCGTCGGGACCGACGGAATACGACATGTCCTCCCAGTCCCGGTTGTCCGCCCCCGCCACCCGGAACTCCCGGGACCAGGGACCACCCCCCGACCCGAAGTGCAGGGCGTAGAGGCTGGGCGGATGGCCCGAGTCGCGGATCATCCAGCCCACACCGGGGTGGCGCCGGGAGGCGACGAAGCCGGAGATCTCACCGTGGCCGACGGGGAGACGGGCGACGCTGTCGGACCGGGACGGAGAGCCGCAGCCCCGGGCGGCCTGAACCTCCGTCGGGCACAGGAGGGTCGCCACCAGCACGGCCGCCACCCCCACCAGGTACATGCGACAACTTTGGAGGACACCGCGCACAACGCCAACTTAGGTAGCACTGGTTACCGGCGGGTGAAGCTTGCGTGTCCAGCCGGCGCTTGGGGAACTAACGATCCACCCGGGGGGCGGCGGCCACCGGCACCCGGAGATGGACCCAGGTGCCCCCGTCGCTCTTCATGGTGATGGTCCCGTTGAGCTCGGTCTGGACCAGGGTCCGCACGATGGACAGCCCCAGGCCGGTGACGTTCTCGGGCGAGAAGTCGGGGGGCAGGCCCACGCCGTTGTCGCGCACGTCGATCACAGCCTCGGCGCCCTCCCGGGTCACCCGCACCGTCACCGTCCCCTCCTTGCCGTCCCGGCCGAAACCTTCCGGGAAGCCGTGCTCCACCGCGTTCTGGAGCAGCTCGGTGAGGACGACGGCCAGCGGCGTGGCCACCTCGGCGGGCAGGTCGCCAGGGTCGCCCTCGACGTGGAAGCGCACCCGGCGCTCGGGGGCCACGAGCCCGTCCTCGACCACCCGGACCAGGGGCCGGATCACGTCCCCGAAGGGCACGGTGTTGCCCGCTTCGTAGGCCAGGGTCTCGTGGACCAGGGCGATGGAGCGGATGCGCCGCACCGACTCGTCGATGGCCTGCTTGGCCTCGGGGGAGCCCAGGCGCCGGCCCTGGAGGCGCAGCAACGAGGCGATGGTCTGGAGGTTGTTCTTCACCCGGTGGTGGATCTCGCGGATGGTGGCGTCCTTGGACAGGAGCAGCCGGTCCCGGCGCCGCAGCTCGGACACGTCCCGCAGGAGCATGAGGGCGGCGGCGGGCACGCCTTCTTCCAGCAGGGGGATGACCCGCACCAGGATCGACGTCTCGCCCCACTCCAGCTCCTCGGTGACCGGCGCCCGGGCGGAGAAGGCGGTGCGCACCGCCTCGTCGTCCAGGCCGATGTCGGAGAGGCGCTGGCCCTGGGTGTTGGCGTGGACGCCCATGCGGTGCAGGGAGGACACGGCGTTGGGACTGGCGTAGGTGACGGTGGCCTCGGCGTCGAGGAACAGCGCCCCGTCGCCCACCCGGGGGGCGTCCTCGGGGATAGCCGAGTCGCCCCGGAAGGGGAAGGTCCCCTGATGGATCATGCGGGCGAAGCGGTCGAAGATGTCGAAGTAGACCCGCTCCAGCTCGCCGGGACGCCGCCCGGTGGTGGTGGCCGCCTCCCGGGTGAGGAGGGCGACCACGTGGCCCCGGTGGCGGATGGGGATGGCCTGGACGTTGGCCCGCTCGGTGGTCGTGCCGATCACGGGGGCGTCGCCCACGCCGATCTCGCCCAGGCGCCACACCCGGGCGATGAGCGGGCGTTCCACCTCGCTGATGACGGTGCCCACCATGTCGTCGCGGTAGAGCGTCTGGTCGGTGGTCGGCCGCACCTGGGCCAGGATCACGAAGCGGTGGCCCTCCTCGCCGGCCATGGGAGCCATCAGGAGGAGGTCGGCGAAGCACAGGTCGGCCAGCATCCCCCAGGTGGCGGTCAGCCGTTGGAGATGGGCCAGGTCATCGCCGGCCAGGCGGGTGTGCGAACGGGCCAGCTCGTAGAGGGAGGCCATGGTCTCGGTGGCTAGCGGCGACGGAATCTGTGATCTTCGAGCACTACCAACAAGGTTAAACCCTGCGGGGAGAACGTCGGCGCTTGTGGAATCCGGCCAGCTCGGTGTAGCCGGCCGCCTCGAGGTGGGGACGGAGCCGGTCGATGCCGTCGGCCACCAGGTCGAGCTCGTGGGCGTCCGACGCGGTGGTGACGGGCACGCCGGCGGCCCGGAAGTGGGCCAGCAGGCCCGGGGCCGGGTAGGCCTCCCCCACCGGCTTGCGCCAGCCGGCGCTGTTCATCTCGGCCGCGACGTCGTTGTCGGCCGCCGCCTTGGCCAGCCGGTCCCACCACGGGGAAACGTCGCCGGTGGGCCGGACGCCGCTGACCTTGGCCAGGTCGGGATGGGCCAGCACGTCGGTGGTGCGGGTGGCGGCCAGCTCCTCGATGGCGCCGGTGTAGGCGTCCCAGACGGCCTCCGCCTCCCGCGCCGCCCACTGCCGGTCCACCACCGGCTCGCCGATCTGGTCGAAGCCCCAGGACCCCAGCCAGTGCACCGATCCGAGCAACAGGTCGAAGGGGTAGCCGGCCAGCAGGCCGGCCACGTCGTCCATCCGGCCTGGGTAGTGGTCGACCTCGAGTCCGAGGCGGATGGTGGCCCGGGGCCGGTCACCTTCGGGGGTGGCGGCGGCCTCGAGGACGGCGCCGACGTAGGCGTCGAGGTCACCGGTGGCGTGGGCCGCCCAGTAGGCGGCGGTCTGGTCCCGCA
>JBOGFE010000174.1:0-9594 GCA_050741935.1 Acidimicrobiia bacterium
GTCCAGCCGCTCGACCACGGATTCCAGGCCGCCGGTACCACCGGTCGTCGCCAGGGTCTGCTCGATGCGGTTGAAGCGGCCTGAGATCTCCTCCTCGAGCACCTCGAGGCGCATCTCGACCTCACCGCTGCGCAGTAGTCGCGACATGTCCGAGAACCGGGTGGACATGAGGGCTTCGAGGCGTTCGACCTTCCGTTCCAGCTCGGTGAAGGTCTCCCGCTGGGCCCGCTGCTCGGCCAGCTGGGCCACGACGGCCCGGCTGAAAAGTTCATCGACGCGAGGCACTCCGTCGGGCATCAGGACCTCCCGAGCGATAGCGAGGGGGGGACTGGGTGGCTGGGGATGGGGCCCTCAGCCACATTGCGATGAGCCGCCAGGCGAAGAGCCAGAAGCATGGTCGGTCAGTGTAAGCCCGGAGGTGCGCGACCTGCCAAGGCAGTCCCTGCGGGTGGGAATCGAGAGCCCTCTCCTTCTACGCTGCGTGACAATGACGCTGGTTGCTCTGGCCGGGGGGGTGGGCGCGGCCCGGTTCCTCCGAGGTCTCGTCCGGGTCGTGGCCCCCGAGGACGTCGTGGTGGTGGGCAACACCGGCGACGACGAGACCTTCTTCGGGCTGCACGTCTCGCCCGACCTCGACACCGTCACCTACACCCTGGCCGGGACCGTGGGCGCCGCGGGCTGGGGGGTTGCCGGCGACACCTTCCGGGCCCTGGATGCGCTCCGCAACTTCGGGGAGCCGGGCTGGTTCCGCCTGGGCGACACCGACCTGGCCACCCACCTGTTCCGCACCACCCGCCTGCGGGCCGGCGTCGCCCTGTCCGAGGTCACCGCCGACATCACCCGGGCCTTCGGGCTCAAGACGAACCTCCTGCCCATGTCCGACGACCCGGTCGCCACCCGGATCGAGATCGCCGGCGAGGCCCCGACCACGCTGGCCATGCAGGAGTGGTTCGTGCGGGAGCGGGCCGAACCACCGGTCCGGGCCGTGCGCTTCGAGGGCGCGGATGCGGCCCGGCCCGCCCCCGGAGTGCTGGAGGCGATCGACGGGGCCGAGGCGGTCCTGCTCTGCCCCTCCAACCCCGTGATCTCCATCGGTCCCATCCTCGCCATCCCCGGCCTGCGGGAGGCGGTGGCGGCCCGGCGGGACCGGGTGATCGGGGTGAGCCCCATCATCCACGGGGCCCCGGTGAGGGGTCCGGCCGACCGGCTGATGGCCGCCGTGGGGCTCGAGGTCTCCTGCGCCGGGGTGGCGTCCGCCTACGCCGACATCTGCGGCACCCTGCTGGTAGACACGGCCGACGCCGCCCGGTCGGGTGACGTCGAGGCGCACGGCGTCCGGGCCGTGGTCACGCCCATCCTCATGGGGGACGCCGAGGGGGCCGAGCGCCTGGCCCGCACGGCGCTCGAGAGCCTGTAGTGGGACGCCTGGAGCTCATCCCCCTGCCCGGTCTGCCCGAGATCACGCCGGGCACGACTCTGGCCCCGCTCCTGGTGGAGGCGGCCCGGGCCGCCGGAACTCCCCTGGCCGGCGGGGACTGCCTGGTCGTGACCCAGAAGGTCGTGTCCAAGGCCGAGGGTCGCCTGGTGCAGCTCGATCCCGCCGATCCCGACGCCCGGCGCCGGCTGATCGACGCCGAATCGGTGCGGGTGCTCCGGCGCCGGGGCGACCTGGTGATCTCCGAGACGGCCCACGGCTGGGTGTGTGCCAATGCCGGCGTCGACCTCTCGAACGTGGACGAGGGCTGGGCCGCCCTGCTGCCCCTCGACGCCGACCGCTCGGCCCGCCGCATCCAGGCCGGCGTGCAGGCCGTCGCCGGGGTGGAGGTGGCGGTCGTCATCTCCGACACCTTCGGCCGCCCCTGGCGCCACGGTCTGGTCGACGTGGCCATCGGCGTCGCCGGCCTGGCCGCGGTGGTCGACCTGCGGGGCACGGAGGACGACCGGGGCCGCCCGCTGCAGGTGACCGAGGTGGCCATCGCCGACGAGGTGGCCTCCGCCGCCGAGCTGGTGATGGGCAAGGCCCGCGGCGTGCCGGCGGCCATCGTGCGGGGCCTGGACCCCGGATGGTTCGGGGAAGGCTCCTCCGCCTCCCTCCGCCGCCCGCCGGGCGAAGACCTGTTCCGCTAAGGCAGGCCACGGCCAGGCATGGGGCAGGGGCCCCCATGCTCTGGAGGAGCTTGGGGTTGGGGCCCCAAGCGGGAAAGAACAAAGTCCGGCGGGGACGGCCTGCTGGCCCGCCCCCGCCGGTGATCCGCCTGTGTCGGTAGGGCGACCTTGGTGCCGCTAGAGCACCCCTCCCAGGCCGCCGCCGCCGAGAAGGCCGCCGCCCAGGATGTTGGACACGTTGAGCAGTCCGCCGTCATCACCCAGCAGCCCACCCAGGAGGCCGTCGTTGTCGTGGTCACCGTCGTTCTCGTGCACCTGGTCGCTGGTGTCGTTGCCGTTGGTGGTGGACACGATCTTCAGGTCCTTGCCCACACCCGGGCCCCGGAGCTTGCACACCGACTGGGCCACCGTCACGTCACCCTCGCCCAGGATGCCGTCCAGCTCGAGGCGCAGGGCGTTGACGGTGACGACCACCCGACCGCTGCGGGAGCTGGCCCGCTTCTCGATGATCTGCTCGTTGAGGATCAGGCTCCCCACGGCCGGGATCGTGATCCGGCTGTTGGGCCGGGCCTGGAGGCCGACCATGTCGACGGCGATGCCGAGGACCGAGCCGTCGGCGAAGACCACGTCGGAAGCCACCTCGACGGTGTCCTTGGTCACGTGGCACTCGCTCTTGAGCACCTTGATGAGGAGCTCGCCGAGCAGCTTGAGCTTGAGCGTGGCCACCCGGGACGACGCCTTGGCCGACAGGTCCTTCAGCTCGGTCTCCGCGCCCGAGGCCAGCACCAGCGCCTCGAGGAGCTCGGGGAGCTCGGCCTTGACCACGTTCTCGTACTTCGGTCCGGCGTCCCCCGACAGGCGGACGCGGGCCAGCGGGCCCAGGTCCAGCGGGAGCGCGCCGAGCAGATCGACGTCGACGTTGAGAGCGAAGGCCGCCGCCCGCGCCGTACCGCCGGCGCGCCCCGCGCCTGCCGGCGCCACCGACGTTGCCATCAACCCCAGTACGGCGAAGGACACCACCGTGACGGAGCGCAACCTCCCATGCTTGAGCATGCTCACCTTCGACCTCCGTTCGATGCCCTCGGGGACACCCCGCCCCGGGCCAGGGGCCACCACGATCCGTGTTCACGGGTGACCTGCATTCCCGTAACGTGCCAGAACGGACAAGCGGTGCAAATGGCTCATCGGTACCCGGGAAGTACCCGGCCCGGTACCAGTACTGCCGTCATCTGACGTCGCCTGTGCACACTCATGTGGCACGTGTGGTCTCTTTCGCACTAGGCTGTCCGGCAGGCGGAGAGCCCCAGAAGGGCAAATGTCGGCGATTGCTTACGTCACCGTTCCGGTGACCGAGCGTGAACATCGCGAAGGGGTGAGCCGGATGATCCGCTGTGTGCTGGGAGACCGTTCGGCCTTCTTCACCGAGGGCCTGACCACCGTGCTCCGCCGGGGAGGGCAAGCCGCCATCGTCGGCTCGACGGCCGAGCCCGGCGAGCTGGCGGGGATGGTCGCCCGCCTGAACCCCGACATCGCCATCGTCAGCTTCGAGCCGCCGGCGGCGGCCCTGGCCGCGACCCGGACGCTGCGTCCCGGTGGGGCCGGCTTCGTGCCCGGGGTCGACGTCCCCGTCCTGCTCCTGACCTGGTCACGCCGGGAGGACGACCTCCTCGACGCGCTGCGGGCCGGAGCCACCGGCTTCGTCCACAAAGAGGTGGAGCCCGAGGACCTGACCCGGTCGGTGGTCGAGGTGGCCTCGGGGCGCACCGCCTTCCCGCTGGGCTGGGAACGGCTCCTGGTGTCCCGCCTCGATGGGCACCGGCCCACCGGCCAGCGCCGGGGCGACCCGGTCACGCTGACCCGGCGGGAGCGCGACATCGTCCAGCTGATCGTCGACGGGCACTCCAACAAGGCCCTGGCGGCGACACTGGGCATCGCCCATCAGACGGCCAAGAACCACGTCCGGCACGTGATGGCCAAGCTCCGGGTCACGTCCCGGGTGCAGCTGTGCGCCTGGGCCCTGGAACGGGGCTACGCCCCCAGCGCCACCGCCGCCACCGCCTAGTGGTCCACTAACAATCCGTTCCGCTCTCCCGCTCGCGGGCGGTACGGAACCAGTCGAGAGTCGCGGCCAGCCCCCGCTCCAGAGTGGTGGCCGGTTTCCAGCCGAGCACGGTGCCGGCCAGGCCAGCGTCGAGGGCCGACCGGATCAGCTCGCCGGGGCGGGCCGGGGCGGATTGGGCTTGGGCGTCGGTACCCGCCAAACGAGCCATAGTGGCGTACAGGTCGTTGACGCTCGTCTCCACCCCCGTCCCCACGTTCACCACCAGGCCAGAGGCGGCTCCCGGGTCCTTGGCCCGGGTGAAGGCGTCGACAACGTCGTCGACATAGACGAAGTCGCGGGTCTGACACCCGTCGCCGTAGATGGTGATGGGCTCGGCGTCGAGCAGTCGCCGGGCGAAGATGGCCACCACCCCCGCCTCGCCGAAGGGATCCTGGCGGGGCCCGTAGACATTGGCCAGGGCCAGGACGGCGAAGTCGAGTCCCCAGATGGACTCGTAGTAGTGCAGATAGTCCCCCACCGCTTTCTTGGCCACCCCGTAGGGCGAGATCGGTCGGCGGTCGTGGCTCTCGGCGGTGGGCAGGTCGGTGGGCGTCCCGTAGAGCGTGCCGCCCGAGCCGGCGAAGACGACCTTGCGGGCGCCCGCCCGGCGGGCGCCCTCCAGCACCTGGAGGGAACCGATGACGTTGACCCCGGCGTCGAGCGCGGGATCGGCGACCGACACCCGCACGTCGGCCTGGGCGGCCAGATGGAAGACGACCTCGGGCTCGCGCCTGACCACCAATTCGGTCACAGCCGGGAGCCGGATGTCCATGTGATGGAAGACGAAGCGGTCCCCACCCCCGGCCCGAGCGATGGCCAGGTTGGCCGGCGTCCCGGTGGAGAGATCGTCGACGACGTCGACCTCATGGCCGTCCACCAGCAGGCGCTCGACCAGACCGGCGCCGATGAACCCGGCTCCGCCGGTCACGAGGGTCCTCACACCTCGACCCTAGCTCCGGTTAGCCGTGCCCTGGCCGGAACCGCCGCTCCGGGGCCGATGACACTCACGGCCTCCACAACCGCTCCCGCGCCGATCACCGCGTCGTGGCCCACCACCGAGTCGATCACCGCGGCCTCCTGGTCCACACGGGCCCTTTCGAGGAGCACCGAACGCCGGACACGGGCGCCGGCCCCCACCATCACCCCGGGACCGAGCACGGACGACTCGACGCTGGCGCTTGCGGCCACGGTGGCGTCGGGAGGACACAGGGACGCCCCCGCGTCCAGGCAGTCGAGGTTGGCCTGGAGGTAGTTGGTCGGGGTGCCGATGTCGAGCCAGTAGCCCGGGGCGGCGAGGGCGTAGAGCTTGGCGTCGCGCCCGAGGAGGCCGGGGAACGTCTCGCGCTCGATGGAGACGGCCCGGCCGGGAGGGACCAGTTCGAGCACCGACGCCTCGAGGACGTAGGTCCCGGCGTTGATCCAGTCGGTCGGCGCCTGGCCGGGTGGCGGCTTCTCCACGAAGCCCAGCACCCGCCCGTCGTCGGCGGTGGGGACGACCCCGAAGGCCGACGGGTCCTCGACCCGGGTGAGGGCGATCGTGGCCTCGGCGCCCGCTTCGTCATGGAAGCGGACGAGGGCGCTGACGTCGAGGTCGGTGAGCACGTCCCCGTTGCACACCAGGAAGCGCCCGGTGAGGCCGCCCGCTTCGGCGGCGAAGCGGATGGCGCCGGCGGTGCCCAGGGGCTCGGACTCGACGGCGAAGCTCAACCGCAGGCCGGCCACCACTCCCGCCCCGAACCGCTGCCTGAAGGCGTCGGGCTGGTAGCCGATGGAGAGGACCACCTCGGTCACCCCGTGTCCGGCCAGCCAGGTCAGCTGATGCTCGAGGAAGGGCCGGTTGGCGATGGGCAGCAGGGGTTTGGGCGTCGAGTAGGTCAGGGGCCGCAGGCGGGTGCCCTGCCCGCCCGCCAGGACGACCGCCTTCAACCGCCCGGGCTCACTTCGTGGTGGTGGCCGTGGTGGCCGGCGCCTCGGTGCTGGAGGGGGGCTCCGCCGGCGGGACGGTGGCGGGCGTGGTGGCGGGCGTCTCGCCCCCGAGGTCGCTCGGGTTCTGCCCGGAGGCGGCGATGGGCGGCGTGCCGATCTCCTCGCCGTCGGGGAGGAAGGCCAGGGCGACGACCTGACGGTCCTCGGGGACGTAGCGGGCCGGGTTGCCCTTCTTCTCCTCGCCGTTGACCGACCAGCGCAGCTTGCCCGGCTTGTTGTCGAGGTTGGCGCACTCGTCGTCGTTCTTCAGATCGGTGCCATCGGACAGCTTGATGGAGTCGTTGGAGACCTTCTCCTGGGCCTGGTCGAGGAAGAGCCCCACGGTGGCGTTCTCGTTGGCCCCGGCCCGGGAGTAGGGGTGCATGTGGATGAACCCGTCGCCATGGGAGTGGATCCCCTTGGCCGATTCGTACTGCGGGGTGTTGGGCTTCCACTGGCCGCAGATGTTGATGCCGAGGGCGGCGTGGTGATGCTCGCCGATGTCGGGGCCGGCCGACGCGCCGGCCTTGCTGCCGCTCTTGCTGGCGATGATGCCGCCCACCCCGAGGAGGGCGATCACACCGATGATGGCCGCGAACCCGAGCGTCCCGGACTTACGCGCCTTCGGCTTGCGGATGTTCTTCTTCTTGGGGCCCTTCACCATGGCGGGAAAGGCTAGCGGTTGGCCATCGGTGCGGGGGTGCGCCGTGATCGGAGAACGCCCGCTTTGTGGTGGCCCATGGCCAGCACCGCCCGGAGCCCGAGAAATCCGGCAGCAGCGGGCAGCAGGGCCCGTTTCCGGCCGGAGAAGCGGCGGGTGGCGAAGCGGTAGAGCGAGCGGTGGTGCTCGGTGATCATGCGGTAGGGGGCCCCGGCGGTGCTGACCCCGAGGAGGTGCTCCACGACCGCTCCGGGCTCGTACGCCACCCGCCAGCCGGCGCCCCGCAGCCGCCAGCACAGGTCGACGTCCTCCACGTACATGAAGTAGCGCTCGTCCCAGCCGCCCACCACATCGAGGGCGCGGCGCCGCAGCCAGATCGCCGCTCCCGACACCCAGTCGACGTCCCGGGGGCGGGCGGCGTCGGCGTCGATCTGGCGGTAGCGGCGGGTGTAGGGGTTGTCCGTCCACACGAACAAGAGCAGTCCGTGACCCACGGCGTCGGCCACCGAGGGGACGGTCCGGGCCGAGGGATACACGGTCCCGTCCGGGTTGAGGAGCGTGGGGCCCAGCGCGCCGAGGTCGGCTTCGCCGTCGAAGCGGGCCAGGAGGGACTTGGCCGCTCCGGGACGGACGACGGTGTCGGGGTTCAGGACCGCCACCACCGGGGCGGTGGTGGCGGCGATGCCCAGGTTGGCGGCCCGGGCGTAGCCCAGGTTCCCCCCGGAGGCCACGATCCTCACCCCGGGCCAGGCCCGGCGCAGCGCCGCCAGCGACCCGTCCGAGGAGTCGTTGTCGACCACCACGATCTCGTCGGGGCCTTCGGCGAGCAGGGACTCGACGCAGTCGCACAGCGCCGGTCCGGCGTTGTAGTTCACGACCACGCCCGCCCACCGTGACTCGGTCAATGCGAGAAGCTCAATCAGGCACAGACTTCCTCGTAGACGGCCCAGGTGCGCCGGGCCGCCTCCGCCCAGGTGAAGCCGGCGGCCCGCTTGGCGCCCCGGCGGGACAGGTCCTCGGCCACGGTGGGATCGTCGATGATGCGCTCGATCGACTCGGCCAGGGCCTCGTCGTCGAGGGGGTCGACGAGGAGGGCGGCGTCGCCCGCCGTCTCGGGCAGGGCGGAGATGTTGGAGGTCACCACCGGGGTGCCGCAGGCCATGGCTTCCAGGACCGGCATCCCGAAGCCCTCATAGAGGGAGGGGTAGACGAAGGCCGTGGCCCGGGCGTAGAGGGCGGCCAGCTCGGAGCGGGGTAGGGACCCCTCGCTCACGATGGTCCGGGTGTGCATGCCGCGGTGGCGGAGACCCTCCCCCACCTCGTCGCCCAACCAGCCGTTGGGGCCGTGGAGAACCAGGCTGAGGGTCGGATGGCGCTCCGCCACCCGGGTGAAGGCGTCGAGGACCGCCACCACGTTCTTGCGCTGCTCCTGGGTGCCCACCCACAGCACATAGGGCTCGGTGATCCCCCGCCGCTGCCACAGCCGCTCGGCGTCGTGGACCCCCAGGTCGGCCATCTCCACCCCGTGGGGCACGACCCGGATGCGGTCCCGGTCGACGCCGTAGAACTCCTCCACGTCGAGAGCGGTGGAGCGCGACGGGCAGATGACCCGGGCCGCCTCGGCGGCGGTGATGGCCGCCCCCCGCTTGTAGAGGGCCCGGGCCCGCCGGGGGTAGCGGTCGGCGAAGCGGATGGGGGCCAGGTCGTGGACGGTCACCACCAGGGCGGCGCCCCCGGGCGGGGTGATGGCCGGTCCGGTGGAATGGACCACGTCGAGGTCACCGCACACCGTCTGGGGCGGAGGCCGGCGCTCGGCCATCCACACGTCGTAGAGGCGGTCCCGCTCCAGGGTGAAGCTCTGGCGGTTCAGCCCCAGGGCATCCACCTCCACGGGGGCGGTCTCGTGGGCGGCGTGGAACAGGACGAGGTCGCTGCTGTGGCCCGTCTCCACCAGTCCCTGGCACAGCGAGAGGGCGTAGACCCCGACCCCGGTGGGGATCCGCTGGAACATGGGTTCGGCATTGAGGCCGGCGCGCATCCCCTACTTCTTACCCGCTGGCGAGCCCATGTGGTGACACCGCACGCCGAAACCATTCCACAGTGCGGGCCAGCCCCTCGGCCAGCCCCACCTGCGGGCGCCAGTTCAGCACCTTTTCGGCCAGGCTGATGTCAGGCTGGCGGCGGGTGGGATCGTCCTGGGGCAGGGGCTCGAAGCTGATGTCGGAGTCGGAGCCGGTCATGTCGATCACCAGCTTGGCCAGCTCGAGGACGGTGTGCTCGTCGGGGTTGCCGATGTTGACCGGGCTCCCCGTCCAGTCCGAGTCGAGCAGGGCGCACAGGCCGGCGATCTGGTCGTCGACGTAGCAGAACGACCGGCTCTGGGACCCGTCGCCGTAGACGGTGATCGGCTTCCCGGCCAGAGCCTGGACGATGAAGTTGGACACCACCCGCCCGTCGCCGGGCCGGAGATGAGGGCCGTAGGTGTTGAAGGTCCGGGCGATCTTGACGTCGGTGCCGTGGACCCGGCCATGGGCAGTGGTGAGCGCCTCGGCGAAGCGCTTGGCCTCGTCGTAGACCGAGCGGGGCCCGACGGGATTGACGTTGCCCCAGTACGTCTCCGGCTGGGGGTGGACGAGCGGGTCGCCGTACACCTCGCTGGTGGAGGTGAGGAGGTAGCGGGCCCCGTGGGCCCCGGCCAGCTCCAGGGTGAGGCGGGTGCCCTCCGAGCCGACCAGCAGCGTCTCCAGCGGCCGGGCCAGGT